>CANFIC010000165.1 GCA_947446685.1 Burkholderiales bacterium | reverse complement strand
GGTCCTGACCTGGGTGGATGCGCGCGAGGAACTCGATGACTTGCTGGACGGCCACCTTGCCCAAGCCGCCGCCATGCTGGTGGTGGTGCAGGCGCGCGCCGAGGACGATGGCGTGTCCGACGCACCGGCATTGCACAAGTACTCGCCCCTGGTGGCATTTCAGGTGTTTCACGAAGGTCAATTGGCCATGCGTTCAGCCAACGCGGGCTCGCAGCCGATGTCAGGCAAAGCGCAAGGCTTCTCGACGGTGAGTCTGCCGGACGGCGAGCGCTGGCGCGTCTTTTCAGCCCCCGGGATGGCGCGGGATGTGACTGTTTATGTGGGCGAAAAAATTGCTTCGCGCAACGAAATTCTCTGGGCTGTTTTGCACAGCCTGCTGATGCCGCTGTTGTACGCCTTGCCGCTGCTCGCGCTGGGCGGATGGTGGGCCGTTCGCCAGGGGCTAGCCCCCTTGCGTCAGCTCGGGCAGTTGCTGTCTCAGCGACAAGCTGCGGCGCTCAAGCAGGTAGAACTGCAGGACATGCCAACCGAAATGAGGCCGATGATTGAGGCCTTGAATGATTTATTCGCCCGCATCGAAAGCATGATGATGTCCGAGCGCCGCTTCACCGCCGACGCCGCCCATGAACTGCGCACACCGATTGCCGGCATCCGGGCCCAGGCCCAGGTCGCGATGGGGGCGGTAGACGACCATGCCCAACGCCAGCATGCGCTGCAAGCGACGCTGGCCGGCTGTGACCGTGCCACGCGCCTGGTCGATCAACTGCTGACTCTGGCGCGCCTGGAAGCGGCGCCACAGCAACTCGGGTCAGAGCCGGTCGACCTCAGCCCGGTAGCACGCCGTGTCGCCGCCGATCTGGCCCCCGCCGCCCTGGCACGCCAGCAGACCTTGACCCTGGACGCGGCGGCCAATTGCCCGGTGGCGGGCAATGATTTGCTGATCAGCGTGCTGGTGCGGAATTTGCTCGACAACGCCTTGCGCTACAGCCCGCAGGGGGCTGAAATTGAACTGTCGGTGACCCATTCGCCCGGCCAATCGGTCTTGTCCGTGCAAGACAGCGGACCCGGCATGACCGAGCCAGAGATGGCACGCCTGGGCGACCGCTTTTTCCGGGTACTCGGCCAGGATCAGCCCGGCAGCGGTCTGGGTTGGTCGATCGTGCGGCGTATCACCAATGTCTTTGGCGCCCGGATTCAGGTCGGGCGATCTGAGCGCCTTGGCGGTCTGGCGGTCACTGTGACTTGGCCGACCCTGACATTGCTGTAGTTCAGCCGTTTGTTAGCGCACGCAGCCCATTCGGGCGCGTCCAACTACCGAATCCAGGATGATTTCAGACCCCCAGATAGGCCGATAAAGCCGGGTCGGCGCTGACTGCATCTGACCTGCCCTGCAGTACGGTCTGGCCTTTTTGCAGCACCAGCGTCTGGTCTGAATGGGCCAGCACCTTGCGGTAATCGCGGTCGACGATCAATGTGGCGATGCCGCTGGCGCGGATCTCGCCGATAACGCGCCAGATGTCGGCCACGATCAGCGGTGCCAGACCTTCGGTGGCCTCGTCAAGGACGATCAGCTCGGGGTGAGTCATCAGCGCGCGGCCGATCGAGAGCATCTGCTGCTCGCCGCCTGACAACTGCGCGCCAAGGTTGTTGATGCGTTCCTGCAAGCGCGGAAAAGTCTCCAGTACGCGCTCGAGCGGCCAGTCATTACGGCCATCGACGCCGCGCCTCGCCGCCATGCACAGGTTCTCACGTACCGACAGGTTCGGGAACACACCGCGCCCCTCGGGCACATAGGCCAGCCCCAGACGCGCAACCTGATGCGGCTTGAACTGCGAGGCATCCTGTCCGAACAGCTGGATCCGGCCTTGGCGCTGCACCACATGGCCAAGCAGGGTGCGGATCAAGGTGCTCTTGCCCATGCCATTGCGGCCGAGCAGACCCACAGTGGCGCCGCGGGGGATCTGCAGGTCGATACCGTGCAGCACATGGCTCGAGCCGTACCAAGCGTGCAGGCCGCGGGCGTCGACGATCAAGTCCTCGCCCATCTCAATGCTCTCCCAGATAGGCGATGCGGACTTCAGCGCTGTTGCGCACGAAGTCCGGTGTACCCGATGCGATCACCGAACCGTTGACCATGACCGTGATGCAGTCGGCAATCCGGAACACCGCGTCCATATCATGTTCAACCAGCAAGATCGCATGGCCGGTTTTCAGCTCGGCCAGCAGCGCCAGCATGCGTTCGGTCTCTTCGGCGCCCATGCCGGCCAAAGGTTCGTCAAGCAAGAGCACCTGCGGCTCGATCGCCAGGCACATCGCGATCTCCAGCTGTCGCTTCTGGCCATGCGAAAGCAGACCCGCAGGCCGGTCGAGCAAATCGTCAAGGCCAGCGCGAGTGGCCGCCAGCCTGGCCGCGACACAACTGACCTCGCAGCCCTGCGCATCGCGCCACCAGGCCCAGGGCTTCTGGGTCCTGGCCTGGGCCGCCAGGCGACAGTTTTCAAACACGCTGAAGTCAGGATAGATGGTGTTGCGCTGATAGCTGCGCCCAAGCCCATGGCGGGCGCGGCGCGGCTGCGACCATGAGGTCACGTCCTGACCGAGCAATTCGACCTGCCCGCTGCTCGGTGCCAACTCACCGGAAAGGATGTTGATCAAGGTCGACTTGCCGGCGCCATTGGTGCCGATCAAGGCATGCACAGCACCACGCTCGAGATCGACCGACACATCATCCAGCGCCAGCAGGCCGCCCCAGCGGCGCGTGATCCCCCGCCCGCGCAAGAGCAATTCGGAGTCAACCATGCTTCACCTCGGCGCCATCGGTACCGATCAGCCGCCCGCGCAACCTCAAGGCGAGCTGCTCGGGGATGCCAACCAGACCCCGCGGCAGCAGCGCCACGCTGGCGATGATGGTCAGGCCCAGGCCCAGATGCCAATGCTTGGCAAACTCGCCGAAGATCGCTTCCGATTTAAAGAACTCCTGCAGCAAGGCAAAGGCAAAGGCACCGAGCAAGGCCCCGCGCAGATGGCCCAACCCGCCCAGGATGATCATGATCAGCACCTCGCCAGACAAATGCCAGCTGATCAGTTCCGGGTTGACAAAGCCGTCCTTGACCGCAAACAAAAAACCAGCAAGGCCGGCAATGCCGCCGGAGATCACGAAGGCGGCCAGCTTGTAGGGATAGGTCGAAAAACCAGTGGCCCGCATGCGCTGCTCATTGATCCTGATGCCGGCCAATGCCCGGCCGAAGCGCGAGCGCAGCAGCAGCGCCAGGAAGGCAAAGACAGCCAGCAGACAGGCCAGCGTGAAGTGATAAAGCTGCAGCGGCTTGTCGAGGTCGAGCCAAGCACCCAGCAAGGGCTTGCTGTTCAGGTAGATGCCGTCGGTGCCACCACCCAATGAGGTGTCATGCACGACGTAATAGGCCATTTGTGCAAAGGCCAGCGTCACCATGATGAAGTAAACCCCTTTGGTGCGCAGCGACAAGGCGCCGACGAACAGCGCATACAGCGCTGCCGCCAAAACGCTGGCCGGCAGCAGCCAAATCACCGATGCGGATGAGCCATCCTGCGGCGACAGCAGCACCGCGGCATAAGCGCCGATGCCAAAGAATGCGGCCTGCCCGAAACACACCAGTCCGGTGCTGCCGACCAGCAGCTCAAGGCTCAGCGCGAAGACGGCGAAGATCATGACCTTGGTGATCAGGTCGACCTCGTATTTACCGGCCAATTGCGGCAACAGGGCCAGCAGCGCGAAAACTGCGGCGACAACGATGACTTTGGATTTATTCACGGGTTCGGATTCAATTCAGCCGGCCTTGAACAGACCGTCAGGCTTCCACAGCAGGATCAAGGCCATCAACAGGTAGACCAGCACGCCCGAGGCCTGGGGCAGCAGCACCTTGCCGAAGGTGTCGACCAGGCCGATCAGCAGCGAGGCCGCCAGCGCACCGCGGATCGAACCGATGCCGCCGATGACGACAACGACAAAGCACAGGATCAGCACGCTGTTGCCCATGCCCGGATAGACCGAAGAGACTGGCGCTGCGACCATGCCGGCCAGCACGGCAATCGCCACGCCAGCGGCAAACACCACCCGATACAAAAACTTGATGTCGATGCCCAGCGACTGGACCATTTCGCGGTTGCTGCTGCCGGCGCGGATCATCATGCCCAGCCTTGTGCGGGTGAATACGAAGTACATCCCCAAGGCCAGCAACAGGCAAACCCCCGAAACGAAGAGCCGGTAGACCGGGTAGGTCATCAGCTCACCCAGCGGCAGCGACCCGGCCAGCAACTCGGGCATCGCCACGCCATGTACATCGTCGCCGACCAGCAGACTGCGTAGTTCCTCGAACACGAGGATCAGCCCATAGGTCATCAGCACTTGCTGCAGATGCTCGCGCTCATAGAGGAAGCTGAAGAACGCCCATTCCAGCAGATAGCCGAGCAGCACGGCCAGCAGGACGCCGACCAGCAAGGTGGCAAAGAAGCCGCCGCCAAAACTGCTGCCCACGATCGGTGCCAGGGCATAAGCCATGTAGGAGCCCATCATGTAGAAGCTGCCATGGGCGAGGTTGATCACGCCCATGATGCCGAAGATCAGGCTCAAGCCCGATGCCACCAGAAACAGCAGCAGGCCGTATTGCAGCGAATTCAGACATTGAATGAGAAAGGTCGTCAGATCCATCGCTGCAGTTCCGGCCTGGTTCGATCAGCTCTTGCAGCCGCGCGCCGGGTCGGCGAGCGCTTTGCTGGCGATACCGACCAGCTTGTTTTCCTTGCCAACGACCTGACGCAGGTAGATGTCCTGCACCGGGTTATGCGCTTTGGAGATCGTGAACGCACCGCGCGGGCTGTCGACTTTCTCCTTCTCGACCGCGGCGGCAAACTCGGCCTTCTTGCTCAGGTCGCCCTTGACGGCCTTCAGCCCGATCGCCAGAACCTGCGCCGCGTCATAGCCTTGCACAGCATAGACATCGGGCTGCATCTTGAAGCTCTTGGCATAGGCCAGCCTGAAAGCATTGTCTCTGGCCGTGCCCAGGCTGTCGGCGTAATGCAGCGTCGTGTACATCCCTTCGGCGGCTTCGCCCTGCGCATCGAGCGTGCCGTCGGTGATGAAGCCGGCGCCATAGAGCGGAATCGCTTTCTTCAAGCCGGCTGCTGCATAGTCCTTGACAAACTTGACCGCGCCACCACCGGCGAAGAAGGTATAGACGGCGTCAGGCTTGGTCGCTGCAATTTCGGTCAACAGTGCCTGGAATTCGACATTCGGGAACGGCAGGCTGAGCTCTTTGACGACGCTGCCGCCGCCCTTTTCGAAACCCTCCTTGAAGCCGCGCACCGACTCATCGCCTGCCGCATATTTCCAGGTGATCGTGACCACTTTCTTCAGCCCCTTGGCGGCCATCACATTGCCCATCGCATAGCCGGGCTGCCAATTGGAGAAGGAGGTGCGGAAAATATTCGGCGCGCACATCGGGCCGGTCACCGCATCGGCACCGGCATTGGGAACGATCAGCAGCGTGCCGTTGTCCTTGGCGACCTTGGCCATCGCCATTGCGACGCCGGAATGGACTGAACCGATCAGCACGTCGACGTTGTCGCGCTTGACCAGCTTGTTGACGTTGTCGGTGGCCTTGGACGGATCCGATTCGTCATCGACCTTGAAGAACTCCACTTCGCGACCACTGAATTTATTGCCCTGCTCGGACAGGTAGAGCTTGAAACCGTTCTCGATCGCGTTGCCCAAGGAGGCGTAGGTGCCGGTGTAAGGCAGCATCAGGCCAATCTTCAGCTTGGGCGCATTCTGGGCCAGCAGCGAGGTCGAAAACATCACGGCAGCAGCCGCGATCATTGGGGTACGGAATGTCATGGTTTGTCTCCTTGTCGTTGAAAAAATGAAACGGCGGCTTCGATCAGCCGGTCTTTCTGGTCCCGATGCGGCGAATGCCCGCAGTCCGCCAATTCCAGCAGTTCGCATTGCCGAACCTGCCTGGCAATGCGTTGGACTTGCTCAAGTGTGCCGTATTCGTCGTCGCTGCCCTGCACCAGCAGCAATGGGCAGGTCAGCGAAGCCAAATGATCATCGATGCACCAGGAACGAAATCCGGGGTTCAGCCAGATGTCGTTCCAGCCCCAGAAGGCCGAATCAGGGTCTGCATGGTACTTCGACAGGCGCTGGCGCAGATCGGTCTGCAAATAGGCTGTTCTGGCCGCGGCGATGTTGGCGATCGTGATGTCCTCGACGAAGCAATGCGGCGCCAGCAGGATCGCCCCGGCCACCTGCGCCGGGAACATGGCGGCATAAAGCAAGCCGATCGACGCGCCATCGCTATGCCCGAACAGCCAGACCGGCTGCTCAAGCTGCATTGCGCGGCAAAGTGCGGGAAGCAGTTGATCGGCCTGCCGATGCATGAAGTCGGGCGTCCAGGCTTGCGCGGCTTGGCGCGGTGTCGATAGTCCATAGCCAGGGCGCGAATAAACCAGTCCGCGGCAATCAAGGGCGGCGCAAAGCAAGGCCGGAAAATCCCGCCACATCGACAAGGATCCGAGCCCCTCGTGCAGAAAAATCATCAGCGGCCGGTCACCTGCATCAGCGTTCAGCCATTGGTACTCGATCTTCACTGAGCCTTGAGGCAGTGCAAGATCGACAAATTCGCTGGCCAAGCTCATCGCTTCGCTGCCTCCGATTCGATCGCGCGCAGCTTGAAGCGCTGGATCTTGCCGGTTGCCGTCTTCGGCAATTCTTCGAGGAATTCGATGATTCGCGGGTATTTATAAGGCGCCAATCGCTCCTTGACGAAGGCCTTCAGCTCGGCTTCGTCAGCCTGCTGGCCGGATTTCAGCACCACGTAGGCCTTGGTCTTGGTCAAGCCCTGCTCGTCGGTCACGCCGATCACCGCAGCTTCCAGCACGCTGGGATGCTGCACCAATGCGGCTTCCACTTCGAACGGCGAGACATAGATGCCGCTGACCTTGAGCATGTCGTCGCTGCGGCCTGAGTAGGTATAACTGCCGTCAGCGTTGCAGACATATTTGTCACCGCTCTTGGTCCAGCCACCCTGGAAGGTCTGGCGGGTTTTTTCGTTATTGCCCCAATACATCATCGCGGCCGAGGGGCCGTGGATATAGAGCTCGCCGAGCTCACCCTCCGCCACCCGGCTACCTTCCTCATCGCGCAACTCGATCCGATAGCCCGGCACCGGCCAACCGGTACTGCCATAGCGCACCTTGTCAGGCAGATTCGACAAAAAGATATGCAGCATTTCGGTCGAGCCGATGCCGTCGATGATGTCCACGCCGAAATGCTTCTTGAAGCGTTCACCCAGATCGGCCGGCAATGCTTCACCTGCGGATGAGACCAGGCGCAAGGCCACCTCAGCTGCCGCCGGCAGTTCGGGATGGGCCAGCATGCCGGCAAAACCGGTCGGCGCACCGTAAAAAACGCTCGGTCGCAGCCCGCCGACGGCGCCCGTCAGCCGCTTGAAGGTGGCCGCTGGCGTCGGTCGCTCGGCCATCAGGATCGTCGTTGCACCGACCGCCATCGGGAAGGTCAATGCATTGCCCAGACCATAGGCAAAGAACAGCTTGGCTGCCGAGAAACAGACATCACTGTCACGCAAGGCCAGCACGCCCTTGCCATAGAGTTCACAGGTCCAGTAGGGGTTGGCATGCGAGTGCACCGTACCCTTGGGCCTACCGGTCGAGCCGGACGAATAAAGCCAGAAAGCCGGATCATCGGCACCGGTATTGGCAGCTTCTTGCAGCGGCTGTTGCGATTGCAAAAAGGCCTCGAAGTCGATTTGCCCGTCATGCAGGGGCGCGCCAGGTCGCGACACGATCACCACGCCGAGTTCATGCCCTGACTTGCTCATCGCTGCCGTCAGCGCAGGCAGCAAAGCGCCCGACACCAGCGCGGCTTGGGCGCGCGAATTTTCCAGCATATAGGCATAGTCATCTGCGGTCAGCAGGGAATTGACTGCCACCGGCACCAGGCCGGCATAGATCGCGCCAAGAAAGCT
>CANFIC010000164.1 GCA_947446685.1 Burkholderiales bacterium | reverse complement strand
TCAGCGGCTATTGGCGCATGCCGGAAAAGACCCGCGCAGAGTTCAGCGCCGACGGCTGGTTCAAGACCGGCGACCTCGGCCAGTTCGACGCCAAAGGCTACTTCACCATCGTCGGCCGCAGCAAGGACCTGATCATCACCGGGGGCTACAACGTCTATCCGGCCGAGGTTGAAGGCTATCTGAATGACATGCCCGGCGTTTCCGAATCGGCCGTGATCGGAGTGCCCCATGCCGATTTCGGTGAGGCGGTGGTCGCGGTGCTGATCGCCAAGCCGGGCGCCACGCTCGATGCCGCCGCCATCGGCGCTGCCCTGAAGGCCAGGATTGCCAATTTCAAGGTACCCAAACAAATCTTCATCGCCAGCGAGTTGCCGCGCAACACGATGGGCAAGGTGCAAAAGAACCTGCTGCGCGAGCAGCACAAAGCGCTTTTTTCATGAGCACAGGCGGGCCGCAATGCCCGCGTTGCGGCGAGGCTTTTATGTGCGGCGCAGCCACTGGCAACTGCGCCTGTTTCGGCCTAGCAATGAGTGATTCATTGCGCCAGCAAGTCGCTGCCAGCTTCAGCGACTGCCTCTGCATCGCCTGTCTGAAACAACTGTCCGATGCCGACCAGAGCTTGGCTGCGCAGCCAAATCCGTTGCAAAAATAATCGCTTCACCGGCATGCGGCCGTGACATAACACCGCCTTTGCCGCTCGCCTGGCCGCCCGCCAAACATCAGGGCATTTTTCGCAGGATTTGGCATTTATAAACGCAGCTTCCGAGCTTCGTTTGATCGATAAATGTCAGTTCTCCAGGCAGAAAATTCCGCCTTGCCAGCCGGTTCAGGGCCGCGACAAACCGCCGCAGTCATTGCTGCAAGCGCCGCTTTGCTGCTGGCCTTGGCAGCGCCTGCCGATGCAGCGCTGCGGGTCAGCTTGCTGCTGGCCGCGCCCTTGACCGAAGAATTGGTGTTCCGCGCCGGCCTGCAGGAACAACTATTGCGCCGTAACTGGGGCCGGTGGCCAGCGATCCTGAGCACCGCCGCCATCTTCTCTTTGCTGCACAGCATCACCCGCGGCAGCCTCATCGGCCTGGCGGTATTTGCGCCTGCTTGCCTGCTCGGCTGGATCTACCAGCTGAAGCGCCAGGTTCTCCTCTGCATTGCAACCCATTCGGCGCTGAACCTGGCCTGGTGGCTGATCAGCGGTTCGAGCCTTTTCTTCCTCCTGCATCCATGAACAACAAACTCACGCGCGGCCTGCGCCTGGCCATCGCCATCGTCGCCGGTCTGGCTGCGAACCTGCCAGCCGCAGCGCAAAACGCCACCAACGGCAAGCTGCTCTACAGCACCAACTTCGGCACACAAAACCAGGGCTGCGCCAATGGCGCCTGCCATGGCATCCAGTTCAGCACGCTGAAGAACACCAACAAGATTGCCAACGGCGTCAACAACCCGACCGTGATCCAGAACGCAATCAACGGAACAGTCAGCAGCATGCTGTTTCTGAAGCCCTTTCTGAGCGCCAGCGATCTGACTGACATCGCCGCCTATCTGGGCAACCCGGGCTTGACCGGCCTGTCGAGCGCGGTCGCTGCGCTGGCACCGACCAGCCTGGCTTTCGCGACGACCAATGTCGGCAGCAGCAGCGCGGCGCAAGCCATCACGCTGTCCAACAGAGGCAACGCAGCGCTGACCGTCAGCAGTCTGAGTGCCAGCAGCGGGTTCAACCTTTCAGGCGGGACTTGCGCAGCCGGCAGCTCGCTTGCTGCAGGCGCCAGTTGCACGGTGAATTTGACTTTCAGCCCGGCCAATGCGGGCACGGTGAACGGCAGCTTGAGCATCGTCCACAGCGCCGGCAGCTCGACTGCAGCGCTTTCAGGTAGCGGCGTCGCCCTCAGCCCGAATGCGCTGGTCTCGCCTGCCAGCCTCAGCTTCACCCAGGTGGTGGCCAGCAAGTCGACTGCACAGACGGTCACGCTCAGCAACACCGGCACAGCCACCTTGAGCATTGCAAGTCTGAGCCTGAGCGGGACCGATGCGGGCGACTTTTTGATTGCCAGCGGCGGTACCTGCGCTGCAGGCGGCTCGGTCGCGATCGGTGCCAGTTGCACCGTCATGCTGCAATTTGCGCCGATCCTGGCCGGGACCAAGACCGCCCTGCTGAACCTGGCCAGCAATGCCAGCCCAGCGACGGTCAGCCTGGCCGGTACGGCCACCGCTTCGCCGCAAGCTTTGCTGTCGCTGAATGCCAGCAGCCTGAGCTTTGGCGCGCAAACGCTGTCAAGCACCAGCGCCAGCCAGACGCTGACTTTGAGCAATAGCGGCAGCGCCACCATGTTGCTGTCAAGTCTGACTCTGTCCGGCAGCAACCCCGGCGACTTCGCCATTGCCGGAACCTGCGCCGCCAACGCCAGCATTGCCGCTGGTGCAAGTTGCACGCTGATCACCAGCTTCACGCCTCAATTGCTCGGCAACCGCAGCGCCAGCCTGACCATCGCGAGCAATGCCAGCAATGGCAGCGCGGTGATCACGCTCGGCGGCAGCGGTGCAGCAACGCCGGCAGCCGCAGTCAGTCTGAGCCCGGCGAGCACTGATTTCGGAGCAGTCACCATCGGGGCGACAGGCAGCCGCAGCGTGACGCTCTTGAACAGCGGCAATGCCACGTTGAACCTGGGTGCCATCAGCGTCAGCGGCAACGGCTTCAGCGGCATTAACAACTGCGGCGCTACGCTCGCCGCTGGCAATTCATGCAATTTGAGCCTGGCCTTTGCACCAAGCTCTGCGGCAGCCTACAGCGGCACTGCCAGCATCAGCAGCAATGCCACCGGTTCACCCCATCTGCTGGCATTGAGCGGAAGCGGCAGCCTGGCGCCGTTGCCGGTCTTGGCCTGGCAAGGCGCAGCCCCGAACAACTTTGGCGGCATCGCCGTCGGCTTCCGTTCGGCAACGCAGGCCTTCACGCTGATCAACCAGGGACCTGGTGCAGTAACGCTGAACGGCGTCTCGACCCAGGGCGGCAATGCCGGCGAGTTCGTGCTGGGCGGCAGCTGTGTTGCCAACCAGACGCTGGCGGTCAATGCCAACTGCACGGTCACTGTGCTGTTCGCGCCGGCAGCGGCCGGCAGCCGAAGCACCAGCCTGAACATTCAATCCAGTGGCAGCAACCCGACCGCCTTGGCCCTGGCCGGCACAGGATCAGCCAACGCCCAGGCCGCTCTGAGCTGGTCAGCAACAACCCTGGCCCTGCCCGCAGTAAACCTGGGTGGCAGCGCCGGTTTCCTGCCCTTGATCTTGACCAATTCCGGCAATACCACGGTCAGCTTGAACGCCATCAATCTGAGCAATGGCCAGTTCAGCGCCCAGGCCCAATGCGGTTTGTTGCCGCTTGATCTGGCACCCGGGCAAAGCTGCGAGATCGACCTGTCGGTGAACTTGAAATCGATCACATCAGCAGGGCCGTTGGCCGCAAGCTTGAGCTTGAACAGCAGTCTCGGCAGCCCGCTGCCCGATGTGACCGTCAGCGGCCTTGTCAATGCCGCGACAGCCAAGACCGCCGAGAGCAGCGGGGAAGAAAAGAGCGCTGGTGCCAGCGGTGGCGGCGGTTGCTCGCTGGCACAACCGGGCGCTGTGACTGACCCGGTCCTCTGGCTGATGTGCTTGCTGTCGGCTGCTGTGCTGTGGCTGCGCCGCAAACCCTGAGCATGAACCCAATCTTCTGGAGCCCTGAATGAAATTTGCAAAAAACCTCTGCGCATCCCTGGTCGCTTGCCTGGCGTTATCGACTACGCCAACCCACGCCCTCGACCTGGGTCAAATAATCCCCGACATCGAATTGCCCGGTGCCAATGTGCCTCGAATTTCCAACCTGCTGGGCAAAGTGGTCTACCTCGACTTCTGGGCTTCCTGGTGCGGCCCCTGCAAACAATCGTTCCCCTGGATGAACGACATGCAGAAGAAATACGAAGCCAAGGGTTTGCAGGTACTGGCCATCAACCTCGACGCCAAACGCGGCGACGCAGATGCTTTTCTGGCTGCCAACCCGGCGCTGTTTGCGCTGGCCTATGACGCCAAGGGCGACAGCGCCAAGCGCCTGGGCGTCAAGGGCATGCCAACTTCGGTGCTGATCGGCGCTGATGGCAAGGTCCTCTACGTGCATCAAGGTTTCAACAACGAAGAACGCAACGAACTCGAATCCCGCCTGACCGCGGCCATCGCCCAAACCAATCTGGCCAGCCGAAAGAACTGAGATGAAAGCAATGAATTCGATCACCATCAAACAGATCATCTCAATCGGCGGGCTGGCCCTGTTGCTGAGCGGATGTTCGAGCTTCAACCCGCCGCAGGCCTGGGAAAAAGGCCTGCTGGCCAAGCCGGAAATGACGATGGGTGGCGACAGCCTCGAACTGCGCTTTGACGAACACAGCTACGCCAGCAAGGAAGCCGCTGCAGGCGGCAGCGGCGTCGGTGGCGGCGGCTGCGGCTGCAATTGAGAGGACCCATGATGAAAGACTTTGAATCTGTGAACAAGACAAACCCCGCAATCAGCCTGGTGGTGCTGGCGGCGATCGCAATGCCCGGGGTGTGGCAACAAGCCCATGCGGAAGCAGCGCCAGAAACGGGCCTGATGGCGGTCAAATACCTGCACTACGAGGACTCTCAACCGGGACTGAAGCGGATCAAGGTCGATTCGCCTTCGGCCTATCTGCTGCTGCCGCTGTCGTCGCAATGGGCGGTCGAAGGATCGGCAGTTTTCGACTCGGTATCGGGCGCATCGCCGCGTTATCACACCGCAGTCTCCAGCGCTTCGGTGATGCACGATGAGCGCAAGGCCGGCGATGTCAAGCTGACCCGCTATGGTCAGCGCAGCGCTGTATCGGTCGGGCTCAGCCGCTCCAACGAACATGACTACGCCTCGAATGCAGCCTCGGTCGACGCGCGGATTTCCAGTGACGACAACAACCGGACCTGGAACATCGGTTTTGGCCTTTCCAGCGACAAGATCAACCCGGTCAACCAACTGGTGGTGAACCAGCGTAAACGCACCCGCGAGTTGATCTTCGGCGTCACCCAAGCCTGGACGGCGCGGGACCTGTTGCAGCTGAACCTGAGTTTGAGCCGCGGCAAGGGCTATTACGACGACCCGTATAAAGTCCTCGACACCAGGCCCGGTTTCCGCAATCAAACCACCTTGCTGGGCCGCTGGAACCATCATTTCGCCGAAGGCGGATCGACCTTGCGCAGCAGCTACCGTCTCTACCATGACAGCAATGGCATCAATGCGCACAATCTTCAGCTGGAATGGGTCAAACCTGTCAATGCCCGCCTGACGCTGACGCCGGTGCTGCGCTACTACACGCAAAGCGCCGCCCGCTTTTACTTTGATCCGGTCTATAACCCAAGTTACGGCGAGCCTTACCCCAAGGGCTATGACCCGGCCAATCAGGCCAGTTTTATCTCGCTGGACCAAAGGCTATCAGCCTTCGGCGCGTTGACGCTGGGGCTGAAGGCCGATTACCGCCTGGACGATCTCTGGTCGATCGACGCCAAGCTGGAATCCTACAAACAGCGCGGTAACTGGCGCATCGGCGGCGGCTCACCAGGGCTGGCAGCCTTCAACGCCACATCGGTGATGTTCGGTGCAAACCGCAAGTTTTGAGCCCTGGACGGCGCCAAATGCGCGCTTCAGCCCGCATGACGCCAAACCGGCGGCCTGGGAGGACCTGGGCTTCGGTTTCAGTGCGATGGCCTGCAACTGCGAGATCCGCATCGCCGGCCTGGCGCTGGACGAGGCCAGGCTGCTGGCCGACAGCGCGATTGCCGAAGTCCGACGCATCGAAGCCAAGTACTCGCGTTACCGCCAGCACAGCCTGCTGTCGCGCATCAATGCGGCCGCAGGCCAGGGCGAGCCGCTGGCGGTGGACCGCGAGACCGGGGAGTTGCTGAACTTTGCTGCGCAACTGCATGCCGCCAGCGACGGCCTGTTCGACCTCACTTCGGGCGTGCTGCGCCATGCCTGGGACTTCAAGGCGGCGCGTCTGCCCGAAGCAGGCCGCCTCGAAGCAATGCTGCCGTTGGTCGGCTGGTCCAAGGTGCATTGGCAGGACGGGCAGATCCTGTTACCGCTGGCCGGCATGGAGATCGATTTCGGCGGCATCGGCAAGGAATATGCCGCTGACCGCGCCGCCACAATATTGCAAAGCCGGGGCGTCGAATCAGGCATGGTCAACCTCGGCGGCGACATCCGCTTGGTCGGCGCCTTGCCCGACAGCAAGCCCTGGGCCATGGGCATCGCCGATCCACGCAAGCCCGGAAAAATACTCGCGACCATGAACCTGCACGCTGGCGCGCTGGCCACCAGCGGCGACTACGAACGCTTTTTCGAACTCGATGGCCGACGCTACAGCCATCTGCTCGATCCACGCAGTGGCTGGCCGGTTGAAGGCTGGCAATCGATCAGCGTTGTGGCACCGGTTTGCCTGGCTGCAGGCGCGCTCAGCAGCATCGCAATGCTCAAAGGTGACGCCGCCCTGGAATTTCTCGATAATCAAGGTATCGACTACCTGGCAGTCGATGCCTTGGGCCGGCAGCATTGCGGCGGCATGGCCGCCAGGTCACTGGCAAATTGAAAGCAAAATTGATGAGCAAGTTCTTCTGCAATGCACGGCGCTGGGCCCTTGCGATGCTGGTATTGACAATGGCCTTGCCGGCCATCGCAGCGGATAGTTTTCTCGAACCGGAGCAGGCTTTTCCGGTCAGCGCCAAGGCCAT
Organism: Burkholderiales bacterium; assembly: GCA_947446685.1. Lineage (GTDB taxonomy): Bacteria > Pseudomonadota > Gammaproteobacteria > Burkholderiales > Burkholderiaceae_C > Paucibacter_A. The sequence goes on along the minus strand of CANFIC010000164.1, from coordinate 1,349 downwards.
CGACCGCCAACATATCGAGTTGCGCTTTGATGTCATGCCGGGCTATCACCTGTACCGTGAACGCTTCAATGTCAGCGCCGAGCCGGCTGATGTGACGCTGGGCGAATTGCAGATTCCCCGTGGTCTGCCCGATTTCGACATTGCCTTGAACAAGCAGGTCGAGATCTTCAAGAGCGCGGTGACGATCACTTTGCCGCTGACGCAAGCGCCGCAAAGCGAGTTCAAGCTGATCGTCGGCAACCAGGGCTGCGCCGACAAAGGGCTCTGCTACCCGCCGATGGAACGCGCGCTGAAGCTGACGCCGACCGCCGCCGGCTGGACCATCAGCGCGATGACCGAGGCACAGGCCGAGGCCTGGAAACCGGGTGCCCCGGGCAATCTTGCGGCAGCCGAAGAACCAGGGCGCTTTGCCGCAGCCCTGCAATCGCGCAGCCTGCTCGCGGTGGCGGGCGTGTTCCTGCTGGCAGGCCTGTTGCTTTCGCTGACGCCTTGCGTACTGCCGATGATTCCGATTTTGTCGGCCATCATCGTCGGTCAATCCGGCAAGGTCTCGCGAACACGCGGCTTCTCGATGGCGCTGGCTTACTCGCTCGGCATGGCCCTGGTCTATACCGCCTTCGGCATGGCCGCAGGCCTGGCAGGCGAGGGCTTGGCCGCTGCGCTGCAAAACGCCTGGGTGCTGGGGGCTTTTGCGTTGTTGCTGGCCGGGCTGTCCTTGTCGATGTTCGGGGTCTACGAATTGCAACTGCCCAGCGCTTTGCAGAACCGTTTGACCGAGATGTCGGGCCGCTTGCAGGGTGGGCAGCATCTCGGCGTGCTGCTGATGGGCGGCCTGTCGGCCTTGATCGTCGGGCCCTGCGTGGCGGCACCGCTGGCCGGCGCCTTGGTCTATATCAGCCAAACCAAGGATGTGCTGCTCGGCGGCCTGGCTTTGTTTTCAATGGCTTGCGGCATGAGTGTGCCGTTGTTGCTGGTGGGGCTGTCGGCCGGCACCTTGCTGCCACGCGCCGGTGGCTGGATGGAGCGGGTCAAGCATTTCTTCGGCGTGATGCTTTTGGCAGTGGCGCTGTGGATGGTGTCGCCGGTCTTGCCAGCTTGGGCACTGATGGCAGGAGCGGCCTTGCTGCTGCTGGCCTGCGCGGTCTACCTGGGCGCTTTCGAGCGGCTGGAAACAGTGACGCCGGGTCGGGCCCTGACCAAGGCCGGCGGACTCGCTTTGGCCGCGTTGGCCGGGCTGCAACTGGTCGGGGTGGTGTCGGGTGGCAGCAGCTTGATGCAACCGCTGCAACATCTGGTCAGTAGCACCGGCAAGACCGGCCAGCCAGCGTTTGAGGCCAATGCCCTGAAGT
>CANFIC010000163.1 GCA_947446685.1 Burkholderiales bacterium | reverse complement strand
TACTGCAGCGTTGCAAAGACACCCCGTGGCGGCTCAGAAATTTCTGGCGATGCCTGACATGCCTGGTTTACACGCCATCAGAAATGTAAATATGCCGATTTGGGAAATTTACTCGACGATTCCTCGAAATTCAGTATTCGAGCAGCAAGAGTTGATCCGCCTGAATTCCAGTCCGCCTGAAATAATTATAATTTCAAACCATGCGCTGGATCAGCGCGAGGAATTCCGCTTCAGTCGCATGCATCCGGATATTTACTCATGGGTCAGAAGTAATTATGTCCTCGAAGATGCAGCTGCATTCGAATCGGGCCATCTTTACCGCCGAAAATCGAATATTGAAGTTTATTTACCCAAGAGTAGACCTGGACTGATGGGCGTGGTTAATAATTAATCATCAAGTCAGTACCTGGGTATGCTCTGCATAACTCAACGCGAGTTGGTGCAGCGCGGATCGGGATGGGATGCAAGGCGCATTTTGCGGCCAATAGCGGGTGCTCTTGGCAATAAATGCAACGTCGCAGACCGCCCGAGGCCGTGCCAGCACAAGCCGTGAGGGGTTATGCGGAGCATTCCTAGACTGACGGCGGTTATTGGAGAAAGCTTGGCCTGATCGCCGGGCATTTTTTTGGCCGGCCGATAAATTTCACGGATAATTTATGTTAATTGGCTAATTTAATCTCATTTCGTAATGCTTCAAGGTAACCGTTTCCAAATTCAAGATCAGGCTCCAGGTAGTTTCCTTCGCTCCATTCATTCCATGATTTGATGATCATTAGCCTTTCTTCGAAAGGTTTGTCATGCAAGATTTTCACGGCCTTTGCAACCTGCTGCCTGAATAATTCTGGCGTCGAACCGGATAGCACGTTTCCTCTTGCTCCATGTCGCGCGGTTGTGTCCCAGTTCGGCAATACCGTTGGAAAAACGGTCGCACCTGGTACTTCATCTATTATCGGCTCGGCCATCGCTTCATCATATCGATGGACTGTGGGGCGGTTAAGTAATTCTTGAAGCTTGTATTTAATCCAGCGTTTCGGATCACGTTTTGAAATCCATGGACGCGTGTCTGGGAGCCGATTTGCTATCGATGCATCGAAGCCATGACTACGATGGTCCCATGGCACCATGCGATGATTTATGCCTATCAAGTAAATTCCGGCAAGGCCTGCTTTGGCTGCAAGCTGGCGCCATTGGTCAATTAGGCGTTCTCTATCCTTGATCTGCATTGGTCGATAGATAAAGAAGACAGGTTTTTCATTGATTTTTACGTAACGGTGATCTCGGAAGGCTGGTAGAAGATAATTGAAATGCTTCTCGCTGTCAGCCGGCCCTGGGTAGTTTTGTTCAATCAATATATTTTTTGGTTTTCCAGCCCATACGCCAGTCCAGGATTCATTTGCCCAACAAAGGCAGAAGGGGAAATCGGGCTTGCCACTTCGTAGAACTTCCTCGAAAGGGCGCTCTAGCATACGCCTGCCATCGAACCAATAGTGATAATAACAAAATGCTTCAACGCCATGCGCTTTGGCCAGATCTGCTTGCGCTTGGCGCGTTTCAGGTACGCGTAAATCGTAGTAGCCGAGATCTGCTGGATATTTTGGTTGATTATGGCCGGGATAAAGTGGCTTGGCTTTTGTGACGGTCCGCCATTCTGTGAATCCTTTGCTCCACCATGTATCGTTTTCGATAGTTGGATGATACTGTGGAAGGTAAAGCGCAATCGCTCGTACTTTTGTTTTGATGGATAAATTCATGTTATTGAGGAAATTTTATATTAGTACTGGGTGATTTTTCGGGGGCGATATTTTTAGCAACCACTGTTCCAGCATCATCAATATCCACACCATCTCGCCGTAGTAGCCCGGATGCTGAGAGAGGTGTTTTTCGAACAAATCCTTTATGAATAACAGTTGAACGATATTTCTTCCGCCTAGTTGTTCCAGCGATTCCCTTGCCAAGCCCATCAGGCCTTTGTGGCGCATCAGCCAGACACCAAACGGCAGACCGAATCCCTGTTTCTTTTTCGTCAAGATCTCGTCCGGCAGGAAGCCACGCAAGGCTTCCTTGAAGAACCAGCGCAATTGCGTGCCCTTGAGTTTGTGCCGGTCAGGTAGCTTCAGCGAGAAGTCCAGCATGGCTTGGTCCAGCATTGGATAGCCAACGTGCATGCCAGCCAGCGCGCTGCTGACCCTTACTTTCGGCAGGTCGCTCTCTGCCAAGGTGTAGCGCCAGTCGAAAGCCAGCGACCGGTTCAAGTCGTTCGCTTCTGGACTTTGGTCCCATACCTGCTGCTGGTGGTGCAGCGGTGCGGCTTGGTCGACTTGTGCGAGGAAGTCCGGCGTCAGCACCTGTTCGGGCCCGAGTCGCAACAGCAGGTTGTACATCTGCAGTCGCTCGGGCATCGGCGTTCTGGCCTGTTCGATATAGCTACTGGCCTTGCGGACCAGGGGCAGGCGGTTGGCTATCCGGCTGTCGAATGCGGGCTCCAGCAGACGGCCGCGTAAAGTCGCTGGCAGATGCTGATACCAGCCGAACAGCTTTTGCTTGGCATAGCGGCTATTGCCGCCAAAAAGTTCATCGCCGCCGTCACCGGCCAGCATCCGGGTAACACCGTTTTCGGCCGCGACTTTGGCGCAGTAATAGGCCGGCAATGCCGACGAGTTGCCGAATGGCTGGTCATAGGCTGCCGCCACTGCCGGAATGCTACGCACCAGGTCGTCAGGGGTGACGTAGTACTCATGATGCACGGTCTTGAAATGTTTTGCCGCCAGTCGCGCATATTCCATTTCGTCATAGCCCGCTGCCTGGAAGCCGATCGAGTAGCTGTGTGCGGCCTGGCCTGTCACCTCCCTGATCATGCCGGCGATGGTTGAGCTGTCGGTGCCGCCGCTGAGGAAGCAAGCAGGCGTCGTTCCGTCAAGTTGCCGCGCGACTGAGTCTTGCAGTCGTTGTTTGAAATCGGTTTTCAAGCCTTCGAATGATTCAGCGGTCGCTGGCGGCGCAAAGTCCGGTTGCCAGAATCGCTTGACTGTCAGTTGGCCGTTCTTGAATTGCGCGCAATGCCCCGGCGGAAGCCTGTAGACACCCTTGTAGATGGTGCGAGGCGAGGGGATGCAATGGAAATACAGGTAATCAAAAATGGCTTGCGGGTCGATTTCTTTCTGGTTGACGAAGGCATCGGCGCGCGCTGCGAACCCGAGCTTGCCGTCGACGATGCAGTAGCAGATCGTTTCGATGCCGAAGCGGTCGACGGCCAGCCAGCTGCTGCCGTCCGGCATGCTCAGGCCCAAGGCGAATGAGCCCGAGAGTTTTGCCAGCTTGCCCAAGGGATCAACTGCGAGCAGTTGGCGCCACTGGGCTTGGCCGCCGTCTATGGCGTTCTCAGCCAGTTGCGGCGAACCGCTGACCAGAAAATCGTCCACTGCAGTCATGAATTTCCCCGCTGCGGAACCCGGGTCATCACCAGGGCAACGGCGCTCATCATCCAGCGCATCTCCACCTCGGACAGCGACTGATGGCAGGGCAGATGGAGCAGATGCTGTCGGTATTTTTGTGCCGTACTGCAGCTTGACCAGGCCATATCGTCCCAGCGCCAGATCGGCATGCCCATCGTCTTGAGCGCATAAAAATGGTCTTGTGGAAAGTCAATCACCAGTGGAAACATATAAGGGACGCATCCATCGGGCAAGGCCGTGAACAGGGGTTTGCAATGGGGCAGGTCCTGCACATTGCGGTGCCAAGCCAAGTAGTTTTCGCGGCGCATGGCTACTGCCTGAGGCAGGCTGCTGATCTTGATGAGCAGCTTGGAAGCGATCGATCCGGCGATTGCGGCCTCGGCCTTGATGTAGAGGTCTGAAACTTGCGGCTTGCGGCTGCTGTGTTCAATGCCCCTCGCTAGTTTGCGGCTCTGCAGGCGGTTGACCGCGTCAGGCAGCAAATCGACATCCGCTTGCGTGATGCGCCGCTTGCGGTCCTGGCCGATGCGGGTCAGGGCCGTCGCAAAGGTCCTTATTTCCCGACCGAGACCTGGCCGTTGCGGATGCCTCGCATCGAAGTCATGATCATCGGCGGCGATCAAGAGTCCGCCTTCCTCGCAGGGGAGTAATTTGTAGGGGCTGGCGATTGTGTAACGGCCATGCTGACCGAGTTCGGGCGCTTCGCTGAGATTGAACAGCGCATGCGAACAGTCTTCGATCAAGGCCATGCCATGCCGGTCACAGAAGGCTTTGACCTTGGCTGCATCCTGCGGGAAGCCAAAGTAATGAGTCAGAAGCATGGCCCGCGGCCGTTGCTGCAAGGTAGACAGATAGTCTGCGATCTTGTTCAAGTCGGGAGCCAGCGATGGGCTCAAGGGGTAAAGAGAGACTCTCGCGTCCAGGCTGATGGCCGGATCCAGCATCGTTCGGCAATGGTAGGCCGGAGCCAGCAGCCCGCCCTCCGGCCCGACACCGCAGAGCCGATAGGCTTCGTAAAGCGCGTATCGGCCGCGGGTGTAAAGCCTGGATACCCGGTTCCGGCCGACCAACTCGAAATTTGAGTTCTTTGCATCGATGATGCCTGTTCGGCTCTTCATGCAAGGCAGTAAGGACACCCGTGAAACCGGAAAATTGCAGGGGGCTGGATCGAACAGCGAGTAGGTCAGCGAGGCCTTGCGCTGAACCGCCTGCATGACCTTGCTCATGCCGGTCCGATGATTTTTTCGGCAGGACTGGCTACCGCGGTGCGATTGAATTTCGCGACTATTTTTTGTAACTGACCGACCCAGCCCCATCGATCGAAATTGGCGTGGTAAAGCCTACGGGACTGGCAAGTCCATTTGGTGTGCCAATCCATCACCCGACCGTAAAACTCGATGCGGCGCCACTGTCCTTCGTTGAACAATTGCCTGAAGGCTTCCTGTTTGAGCAGGAAGGCCGGCGAGATGTTGTGAAGGGATGAGTCATAAGCCGTTTTCAGGATTACCAGGGTGTCTTCTGAACTGATGCACAAGTCCATGGCCACGGCCTTGCCGTCGAAGCTCAGACGCCAAATTTCGCCACGGTCCGCTGCAAAAAAGTTCCGCATCATGGTGGTGTAGAAGCGGCCCTGGGCGTTGTCGGGGTGGAGCGCAGTACCGGTACCGGCCTTCCAACTGGCAGTCTCCAATCGCCCGTATTCAGCCATTGCCTCATCCAGCAATTCAGGTGACTTGATCCGGTCGAACTGCAGCTTGATGCCATCGGCTTCGAGCTTGCTGCGCTGCTTGCGCATATTGCTGCGCAAATTCTTGCCGCGAGCTTCCCAATAGCGATCGAAATCACCGTTGACGTCGATCCAGGCGGTGTCGATGTAGTCGACGAGCCCCAGCAAGGCATTGCCGGCAGGGCGATCATGAAGGCGGGGATCTTGCTGGCTCAGTCCAAGGCGCAACGCCGGCAAACTCTGCAACAAGGCCCGTGCCAGTTGCACGCCGTCATCTCCAGGTGCGACCAGCCAGGCACCCAAGGGTAACTGCGAAGGCTGGAAAGTTTCCCACTGACCAAAACCGGCTTGCTGCAATAGCGCCGCAGCCAGCGGAACGCCTCTGCCGTCATGGCATAGCGCCAGCCTGGGTGCTTGTTCGGCAAGCTCTTGAACCAGGGGTAGCAGAAAGCGGGTTTCCAGGAAGGGCAGGTTGCCGCTTTTGGCATTCAATGAGTTCCAAACTGCTGCATGGGCGCCTAGCAGCGATGCGAAGGGAAGGATCGTCCATTTGAACTTCCGCTGACTGGGTACTGGTACGTCCGCTTTCGGCGACGGCTTGGCGCTGGCGGGCTGGCGCAAAAATTCCTGGGCCTGGCGAATTGAATTGTTGGACATAGGGGTCAGCCCAGGTTGGCGACTTCGGGCTTGAGTTCGAACATCAAGGCGTCGGCAAAGAATTTCGTCGCCCAGTTGGGGTAACGCCAGGTCATGTAATTGCCGTTGATCGGATGGGCACCTTTCAAGGCGCCGGCACGGCTGGGGTCCGTCTGACGCAGGTCCTGGACGCGCATATTGAATCGATTCGCCGCCACCGCATGCTTCTTGAAACGCTGCTCACCGGTGATGCGCGCCAGCCGGAACCAATTGATGGCCAGCTGCGAGTTGCCGGTCAGGCAAGTCCAGTCTGTTTTTGGCTGCCAATTTTCATCCAGGCGGCCGGGCATGGAGCCATCGGCGCGCTGTTGCAAGGCAATGGCATCAGCCATGCGTACGGCGTGATGGATGTAACTTTGCTGGCCGGTCGCCTCGCCGACTTCCATCAGCCCCCGCATCGAGTAGGCAAGGGTATGGGTCAGCGGCGCCGGGTTAGCGGTCAGGCAGTTATGCGGCAGGAATGAGTTGGGCAAGGCAGACTTCAACGCCCAACTGGCATTGGCGTCGGCGGCCTCCAGCCAGCGTGAAACACCCAGGGCCTGCCATGCTTTGACCAGACCAAATGCGGTTCTGGTGTTGTAGGCCTTGACTTCACTGCCAGTTGCGAAGGGTGAAGGAAAGCGTCGCCAGGCGCCATCGGCGTCCTGGGCCTCGACCAGCCAGTCGGCTGCGCTGCGCAGCGCATCGGCATAGCGGGCCTGCTTGCTCGAAGTGAAGGCGCTAGCGAATCCGAACAAGACCTGCCCGGTGTTGAAGATGGTCGGTGCCACCACTTCGGCAGCGACGGTGCCGGCACGGACACCACCTCCGGGCAGTTGCATGGCAATCTCCCAGTCGGCCATGCGCAAGGCAGCTTCGGCAAAGCGGGGCTGCTTGAACAGCGAAGCATAGTCAAGCAGGGTCGGGATCACGTAGCCGGTGGTCTCCGGATAAGACGCATGCCACAGACCCCGCCTCAGGTCATAGCTATGCGCCACGCCATCGTCGGGCGTTGCGGCCTGGGCGCGCAGCAACCAATCAACGGCAGCCTGCAAATGCTGCTCGAGCGGCTTTTCAGGCCCTAACGACCAGTTCATTCGATCGCGAATCAATTGCCAGTAATGTTGCAAACCAGTTCTCCGAAAAAGGGGTCAATGTTCGAGTCTTGCGCTGGCACAAAAAGGTGCAACGGTTCGGGCTGCAAGGCGGATGTCCTGGGCGGTCCAGCAAGCGGGCAGCGGCAGTTCAAGCAACTCCACCGCACTGAGGGCCGCCTGGGGATAGGCGGTTTCAGAGATTGAGGCTGGCAGCCGATAGGGCAGGCGAGAGGCGATGTTCTCGGCAGCCAGGGCTTGCCTGCAGCGTTCGCGGGCGTCAGGCCGGATGCGGACAAGCAAGCGGGCCAGATAGCGTGTGTTTCGATCCAGCTGCGGCGCTTCGATGCCGAATTGCTGGAATGCCAGATGGTATTGATGCAGCAGCTTTTTGCGCATCTGTCGGCGTGTGTCAAGCGTTGCCAACTGGGTTATTGCGATCGCCGCGTCGACTGCGCCAATTCTTGCCGGAACTTTTGTTTTGCCGGCAAGCCGGCTGCGAATTCGCTCGACGTAATAGGCGGCCTTAGGGGCCGCCGGCGTCAAAGCGAACTCCAGCCATGCCATGCGGCGCGAATGCGCTGCTGGCAGGTCGCGCCAGCGCGTCTCGAGCGCGCGCAAGTACCCCGGTGAATTGATCAGCAAGACGCCGCCGCTGCCATCGATGCCGCAGACCACGTTTTTCGATTGTGCAAAACTGAACAGACCGAAGTCACCTGACTTGCCCATTCCACTGTCCGGGTCGATCCTTTGCGCTGAATCGTCGATCAAAGCCACGCCTTGTTGCTGGCAGATGGCCTGGATGCCCTCGCTGTTGGCCGGGTGGCCATAGGCATGCACCATGATGAAAGCCAAACTCCGCTGACCCAGGCCTTGCTGCAAGGCCTGGGCCGCAATGTTCAGTTCTTTATCGATGTCGACGTAGACGGGCTGCAGCCCGGCGGCCTTGATCACCTTTGTCAGGGCCGGGCAGGCCAACGCTGGCAGTACCACTTCATCGCGATGGGGTGATTGCATCGCCAGCAGTTCCAGCGCGATCTGCAGTCCGCTGCTGGCTGAATTGAGCAGCAAGGCAGGCCTGTCGAACTGGCTGCTGAACCAATCACTCAGGCTTGCTTCGCTGGACGATTGGCTGGCCAGGCCAAGCGCCCCGCCCAGCCCGGCCCAGAGCTCGCGCTGTCCC
>CANFIC010000162.1 GCA_947446685.1 Burkholderiales bacterium | reverse complement strand
TCCTTCCCAACCCTGCACCTTGACCCATTTATTGGGTTCCAGATCCTTGTAATGCTCGAAGAAATGCCTGATCGCATTCAAACGCATCGGGTTCACGTCTTCCGGCCGCTGCCAATGCGTGTACATCGGCAGGATTTTTTCAATCGGGACCGCCAGTAATTTCGCATCGCCACCGGCTTCGTCTTCCATCTTCAGAACACCTACAGCGCGGCAGGTGATGACCACGCCAGGGGTCAGCGGATACGGCGTGATCACCAGCACATCGACAGGGTCGCCGTCATCCGAAAGCGTCTGCGGGATATAGCCATAGTTGCACGGGTAATGCATCGCTGTCGTCATGAACCGGTCGACAAACAGGGCGCCCGTTTCCTTGTCCACCTCGTACTTGATCGGATCCGCATTCATCGGAATTTCGATCACTACATTGAACTCTTCAGGGGCTTTTGCGCCGGGAGTGACGTTGTGCAGACTCATGTTTTTTGGCCTAGAGGGAAAACCCTCATTCTAAGGGCTTGGCTTGCCAGGGCCTGACAGCTCAAAAAGACTGGTGGTTTACCCTTATCCTTTGGGTAAACACCCAGTACATGCAATTGCTTTGGCTGACCTACTGCCCTTAGCATCCAGGGTACCTTGATTTGCACCTTTGATCCGCATTGCTGACAAAAGTGCAAAGGGGATTTTTCAACGACTGATATGACAACAGGAGACAGTTCATGTCGACGAGTATGGCGCTGTATTTCGCCTTGGCATGCGGGCTTGCCGCAGTAGCTTACGGGTTCATTCAAAGAAGCTGGATCTTGAGTCAGGACGCGGGCAATGACCGCATGCAAGAGATTGCCTCGGCAATTCAACAAGGAGCGGCGGCCTATCTGGCCCGCCAGTACAAGACGATTGCGGTAGTCGGTGTCGTACTGGCCATCTTGATCGCGGTTTTCCTGGATCAGATGTCGGCTGTCGGCTTCGTGCTCGGCGCCGTATTGTCGGGAGCCTGCGGCTTCATCGGCATGAACGTGTCGGTACGCGCCAATGTTCGTACTGCTCAAGCAGCGACTAAGGGCATCGGCCCAGCGCTCGACGTCGCCTTCAAAGGTGGCGCAATCACCGGCATGCTGGTGGTCGGCTTGGGCCTTCTGGGCGTCAGTCTGTTCTTCTGGTACCTCAGCGGCGGTGAACGCATTGACGCCGCCACCCTGAAGCCCCTGCTCGGCTTCGCCTTCGGCTCCTCATTGATTTCGATCTTTGCCCGTCTGGGCGGCGGCATCTTCACCAAGGGCGCCGATGTCGGTGCTGACCTGGTGGGCAAGGTCGAAGCGGGCATCCCCGAGGACGATCCACGCAATCCAGCCGTGATTGCCGACAACGTGGGTGACAACGTCGGCGATTGCGCCGGTATGGCAGCTGACTTGTTCGAAACCTATGCGGTCACGTTGATCGCCACGATGACGTTAGGCGCGCTGGTCGTGACCAGCATGCCGATGTCTGCCGTCATTTACCCCTTGCTGCTGGGCGGCGTGTCGATCATTGCCTCGATCATCGGTTGCGGCTTCGTCAAGGCTTCGCCTGGCATGAAGAACGTGATGCCAGCGCTCTACAAGGGCCTGGCTGTCGCAGGCGGCTTGTCGCTGATCGCGTTCTACTTCGTCACCACGACGATGTTCCCGACCGCACTGACGCTGGCGGGCGGAGCCACAGTCTCGGCAATGGCCTTGTTCGGCGCTTGTGCCGTTGGCCTGATTCTGACGGCAGCGCTGGTCTGGATCACCGAGTTCTACACCGGCACTCAATATTCACCGGTTCAACATATCGCCCAGGCCTCGACGACAGGGCACGGCACCAACATCATTGCCGGTCTGGGCGTGTCGATGCGATCGACTGCTTGGCCCGTGCTATTCGTCTGCGCTGCCATCCTGTCTGCCTACCACCTCGGCGGGCTCTACGGCATTGCGATCGCAGCGACCTCAATGTTGAGCATGGCCGGCATCGTGGTGGCACTTGACGCCTACGGTCCGATCACGGACAACGCAGGTGGCATTGCCGAAATGGCCGATCTGCCTGCCAGCGTGCGCGCTGTCACCGATCCGCTCGACGCCGTGGGCAATACAACCAAAGCGGTGACCAAGGGCTACGCCATCGGCTCGGCCGGTCTGGCTGCGCTGGTGCTGTTCGCCGATTACACCCATTCACTCGAGGGCCGCGGCCTGAGTGTCAGTTTCGACCTCAGTGACCCGAAAGTCATCGTCGGCCTCTTCATTGGTGGCTTGATTCCTTACCTCTTCGGCGCGATGGCGATGGAAGCGGTCGGCCGCGCAGCCGGTGCGGTGGTGGTCGAAGTACGGCGCCAGTTCCGCGACATCAAGGGCATCATGGAAGGTACGGCCAAGCCTGAATATGGCACCGCCGTCGACATGCTGACGACTGCCGCGATCAAGGAAATGATCATTCCGTCACTGCTGCCGGTGATCGTACCGGTGCTGGTCGGCTTGCTGCTCGGCCCTGCCGCTCTGGGCGGTTTGCTGATGGGCACAATCGTCACCGGCTTGTTCGTCGCCATCTCGATGTGCACTGGCGGCGGCGCCTGGGACAACGCGAAGAAATACATTGAAGACGGTCACCATGGCGGCAAGGGCAGCGAAGCTCACAAGGCCGCAGTCTCAGGTGACACCGTTGGCGATCCCTACAAGGACACGGCAGGTCCGGCGATCAACCCGCTGATCAAGATCATCAACATCGTCGCCTTGCTGATCGTGCCCTTGCTGCCGATCAGCGCTTCCAGCCAGAAGGCTGTAGAGACAGCGGCAGTCGTGGCAGCGCCAGCTGCCGCCAGTGCGGCAGCCAGCGAAGCAGTTGCAGCGCCGGAAAGCGCCGCTTCTAAGCCCTGACCGATACCTCCTCGTCTGCCTGAAAAACAGCCCGCTTGCGGGCTGTTTGCACATCTACCCTGGCAGCATCACCGTTGCAGCTTAATAACGGCCGGTTGCACCTGCCACCCGCAGGTAGACATAGGCGATCCAGGCCACCAGACCGCGCTGCAGCATGCCGCGCAAACCGGCGCCCCCCAACTGAGCCATCGTGACCTGACTCGATGACTGCAGCGCCGTCTCGAACTCTGCGGCCACCGTACGAGCGAATCCGGCATCTCGAACAATCACATTTGCCTCCAGGTTCAGCAGCAATGACAAGGGATCGATGTTCGAACTACCGACTGTCGCCCAGGCATCATCGACAACGCCGATTTTGGCGTGCAGATAAGCCGCCTGGTACTCGAAAATCTCCACGCCATGGCCGAGCAGCTCGGCATAAAGCGCATGTGCCGCCATGCTGGCAATTCGGTAGTCGACCTTGCCTTGCAACAGCAAACGCACCCGAACGCCGCGCCGAGTCGCATCGCGCAAGGCCCGCCGAAAGGCATGCCCAGGATAAAAATAAGGCGTGATCAGATCAACCTGCTGCCGTGACTTGCGGATTGCATCGATATAGGCATGCTCGATCGTGCGCCGCTGACGAAGGTTGTCGCGCAGGACAAAGGCGGCGCAGACCGGGGCGAGATTCTGAGAGCCACTGGGATTTCTTGGAACTCGCGGCATACGCAAACTCTGTGTCAGCCGTCGCAACCTGGAGAATGGCGCCGGACTTCGCACCAGCGCCAGCAACTCCTCGCCGAAATCACGGCCCAGCCAGGCTCGGCTCCAGACCGCACGTGCGGCCTGGGCCACCTGCTGAACGATCGGCCCGCGAAGCCCGACTGCAAAATCGAGCCTTGCTCGCTCGGTCAGACCATGATTCAAGTCGAGGAAGTCGCCGATGATGTTGATGCCGCCGACGAAGGCATGGTCACCATCGACAACACAAAGCTTCTGATGCAAGCGGCGCAATTGTCCAGGTTGCAACCAGCGCCACCAGCGGTCAATCGGACGAAAAACGGCCAGCGCCACTCCCGAGTCCAATAGCGTTTCGCGTAGCCAAGCGAGGCTCGTCTTGGAACCAAAGCCATCGACCACCACCCTGACTCGCACGCCTCTTGCTGCAGCAGCCCGCAGGCAATTCACCAGGGCAGCCCCAGCCGCATCGTGATGAAAAATATAAGTGGCGATCCAGACTTCATGGCTGGCAGCGCCAATCGCCTGCTGCTGGGCGGGAAACAATTCATCACCGCCGCGCAGCAGACGCAATTGGTTGCCACCGCTGAAAGCGGGGTTTGGCAAGGCATGCCAGGTCAGGATCGGATCCGGATCCTGCAATGTATTCACGCCAAGTCCAGTTCCGCCACCAGCGGCAGATGGTCAGACATCCTGGCCCAGGAAGGCCCTTTCGGAACCTGCATGGACAAGCAACGCAGACCGCGTATATAGATTCGGTCCATCGAGAAAAAAGGCAAACGGGACGGAAAAGTTGCGTTGCGGCTCGGGCCGTGCGGAGATTTGGCACGGATCAGCCCATGGCAGCGCATTGGCGCGTCGAGCCTCTCACCCCAGTCATTGAAATCACCTGCGACGACCAGCAAGGCGTCTGGCGGCACCTCGCCGGCTATGAAATCCGCAAGGCGCTCCACCTGACGTACCCTGCTGCTGTGCAGCAAGCCAAGGTGCGCGACAACCGTATGCACATCCAACCCCTGCCAGAGCAGCGGAACATGCAGCAGGCCGCGCTGTTCGAACGGATGGTCAGAAACATCGTGATGACCGACTTCGCCAAGCGGCCAGCGCGACAACAAGGCATTGCCATGCTCGCCATGCCGGGTGATGGCATTGGTGCGATAGGCGACCTCATAGCCATCGGGCGCCAAGAATTCAGCCTGGCCCGATTCCGGCCAACCCAGGGATGCCCGTTTGAAGCGAAGCGCCTCCCGATGATGGAAATGCCTCACCTCCTGCAAAAATACCAGATCGGCGTCTAAGGCCTCTATGCCATGCCCCAGGTTGTGGATTTCCAGACGCTTTTGCGCCCCCACCCCGCGCACTCCCTTGTGGATGTTGTAGGTCGCGACGCGCAAATGCTTGCGTTCTTTGCCGCTGCTCGCCAGATTGACCGATACAGCTTTCACGCTTGCTCCATGAACCGGGGCAGCAGCAGTACAGCCTCGGCATTCGACGGTGAAAAGCACAAGTCCGCTGCCTCCTGCCAAGGTAACCAACGGTATTGCAGGTGCTCACGCGGCGCCAGCTTGATCGGAATTGCAGCGGGCAAGGTTAATCCGAAGACATGCTCGGTGTTGTGAGTCACACCAGGCGCATAGCGGTGGCGCCAGACCGGGTAAATCTCGTAATGGTTGGCAAGGTGCCAATCGAGCAAGACGCCTGACTCCAGCCCTGTTTCTTCAAGAACCTCGCGGGCTGCAGTAGCCGTCAAGGCCTCATCTGCATGGTCTTTCGAGCCCGTGACGCTTTGCCAGAAGCCTGGCCGGTCTGCACGTTCCAGCATCAATACCTGAAGGTCAATCGTGTGGATCACCACCAGTACGGACTCAGGAATCTTGTAGGCTTTTTCAATGGGTTGGCTGCTTGCTGTCATTCTCAAAGCATAGCGGAGCCGGGCCTTCAACGGGCCGGAAAGGACAAATGCGCCACAAGGGCGCATTGAACGGCTCGGGGGTCAGCCAGCAGCTGCAGCCGCGTTGCGCAGCCGGATATGTAATTCACGCAACTGCTTGTCGTCCACTGCCGACGGTGCCCCGGTCAATAGACATTGCGCGCGCTGTGTTTTCGGAAAGGCGATGACATCACGGATCGACTCTGCCTTGGTCATCATAGTGACGATACGGTCGAGCCCAAAGGCAAGGCCGCCATGCGGCGGTGCACCGTATTGCAGCGCGTCAAGCAGGAAACCGAACTTCTCCTGCGCTTCTTCAGGCCCGATATTCAGCGCGCTGAACACCTTGCTCTGCACATCAGCCTTATGAATACGCACCGAGCCGCCGCCGAGTTCCCACCCATTGAGCACCATGTCGTAAGCCTTGGAGATGCAAGCACCTGGGTCAGTCACCATCAGATCTTCATGGCCGTCCTTCGGCGCTGTAAAAGGGTGATGCACGGCATTCCAGCGAGCGCCCTCCTCGTCCTGTTCAAACATCGGAAAGTCCGTGACCCAGAGCGGCGCCCAGACGTCATCAAACAGGCCACGGCTCTTGCCGAACTCGCTATGCCCTACCTTAAGACGCAGCGCACCAATCGCATCGTTGACGACCTTGGCCCGGTCAGCCCCGAAGAACAGCAGATCGCCGTCAACAGCGCCAGTGCGCGCCAGAATTTCGGCGACGGCCCTGTCGTGCAAATTCTTGACGATCGGCGACTGCAGCCCCTCGCGCCCTTTTGCCACCTCGTTGACCTTGATCCAGGCCAGACCCTTGGCACCATAGATCTTGACGAATTCGGTATAGCTGTCGATTTCGCCACGCGACATCGCCGCTCCGCCCGGAATCCGCAAGGCGACGACCCGGCCGCCCTTGCTTGTCGCAGGTACAGAGAACACCTTGAAGTCGACATCAGTCATGGCATCAGTCAGCTCGGTGAATTCAAGCTTGACGCGCAAATCCGGTTTATCCGATCCGAAGCGGAACATCGTTTCCGCATATTTCATCACTGGATAGGCGCCAAGTTCTACATTCAGCGACTTGCGGAACACATGGCAGATCATGCCCTCGAACATTGAACGGATTTCCTCCTCGCCAAGAAAGGATGTCTCGATGTCGATTTGAGTGAATTCTGGCTGGCGGTCAGCGCGCAAGTCCTCGTCGCGGAAGCATTTGGTGATCTGGTAATAACGATCGTAACCAGCCACCATCAGCAACTGCTTGAATAATTGCGGGCTCTGCGGCAGGGCAAAGAACATGCCATCGTTGACGCGACTCGGCACCAGATAGTCCCGCGCGCCCTCAGGCGTGCTCTTTGTCAGCATCGGGGTCTCGATGTCGACAAATCCCAATTCATCCAGGAACTTGCGCACCTCCATTGCGACGCGGTAGCGCAGCATCAGGTTCTTCTGCATATAGGGACGACGCAGGTCCAGTACACGATGTGTCAAGCGTGTCGTTTCCGACAAGTTTTCGTCGTCAAGTTGGAACGGTGGCGTCACGCTGGCATTGAGCACTTCCAGGCTGTGGCAGAGCACTTCAATCTTGCCACTGGCCAGAGTTGCATTCTCGGTTCCGGCCGGGCGCGCCCGCACCAAACCGGTGATCTTCAAGCAGAACTCATTGCGTACGTCCTCGGCCACCTTGAACATCGCGGCCCGATCCGGATCGCAAACGATCTGGACCAGACCTTCACGGTCGCGCAGATCGATGAAGATCACACCGCCGTGGTCACGGCGCCGATGCGCCCAACCCATCAAGGTCACGGTCTGACCTTCCAGCTTTTCGCTGACCTGGCCTGCGTAGCATGTTCTCATTTTCTTACTCCACTGATTCTGGGAAGCGATGCCAACAGTCGATTCTTGACTGGACACGGCTGATGTTGTCGGGACGCTAAGCAAGGCTACCGGCCTCCAACCTTAGGCTGGAGACTTGGCAGTCAAGCCGCGAGATCTTTCTTTTCGGCGGACTCAGGTAGCAGCTCTTCGGGCGCCACCACCCCCATGGAAATGATGTGCTTGAGCGCCGTGTCGACACTCATCTTCAAGGGATGCACCGCGCTTCTGGGCACCATCAGGAGGAAACCAGAAGTCGGATTTGGCGTCGTCGGCACATAGAGGCTGACCATCTCCGAGCCCAACGCTTCCGCAACTTCGCCACCTGGCTTACCGGTCACAAAAGCAATCGTCCAGCTGCCCGCATGGGGATATTGGACCAGCACAGCTTCACGAAACGCATTGCCGCTACTGGAAAACAAGGTGTCGGACACCTGTTTGACCGAGCTGTAGATATTCTTGACGATGGGAATGCTCGTCATCAGACGGTTCCACTGCTTCAACATCCATTGGCCGAAGATGTTGGCGACGAAAACACCCGTCAACAGCATGCCGCCGACAAGTATCAGCAAGCCCAGACCGGGAATATGACGCAGGGCTTCGATGCTTTCTGCCATCGATGCCGGCAGCACCGCCTCCGAGGCACTCAAAAGCGAAGTAAAGACGCTATCGATGATACCCATCACCCAGAGCAGAACCCAGACCGTGATGGTCAGCGGCAGCCAGACCAGCAGGCCGGTGATCAGGTATTTTTTCACGCTGCACTGACCGGCGAACT
>CANFIC010000161.1 GCA_947446685.1 Burkholderiales bacterium | reverse complement strand
GGCACATCGAGGGCAGGCGTTCCAGGCTTGCGAATTCCTGATCGATTACCTGAAAACCCAAGCACCGTTCTGGAAAAAAGAACATACGCCGGAAGGCGCGCATTGGGTCGACGCAAAAGAGGCCGATGACGCTGCGCTGGCGCGCTGGGGTATTGACGCCGATAACCACGGGCGGGCTGCCGAGGCCGCGCAGTGACAATTTTTCTGCAAGCTGCTGCCGTGGTGGCCGGCGCTTCCGTGGGGGCTTTGGCACGCTGGGGCGCAGGGCTGTGGCTGAACAGCAGCTACAGCGGCTTTCCGGTCGGCACCTTGCTGGTCAATCTGATCGGCGGGCTGTTGATCGGCATGGCGATCGAATGGTTCGGCCGCATGCCCAACGAGTTGTTGCGCTTGTTGCTGGTGACCGGCTTTCTGGGCGGGCTGACGACTTTTTCTTCCTTCTCTGGCGAATCGCTGAGCATGTTGCAGCGCGGCCTGTTCGGCTTGGCATTGGCCCATACCTTGGCCCATGTGGTGGGCGCCCTGGCTGCGGCAGCGGCGGGCCTCAAACTCATGCAGATGATTTTGGAAGCTTGACCTGTCACAAAAGCATGTGACTTGAAATCCGCCGCGCAGGGCCAAACTACTGGTCATACGGAGGATTGATCTCATGCGAACCGAAAAATTCACGACACGTTTCCAGGAAGCTCTTGGCGAAGCGCAAAGCTTGGCCGTGACGCGCAGCAACCCTTATATCGAGCCGGTCCATGTGCTGGCGGCGATGCTGGTGCAAGAGGATGGCCCGAAGGCCTTGCTTGAGCGCGCTGGCGTCAAGATTCCCGCCCTGAAGACCGCAGTCGAGGGTCTGGTTGCGGGCTTGCCGCAGGTGCAGGGCGAAGGTCAGCAGGTTTCTGCGGGTCGAGACTTGGTCACCTTGCTGCAAGCTGCTGAGCGGGAAGCGTCCAAGCTTGGCGATCAGTTCATCGCCAGCGAGATGTTTTTGCTGGCGCTTTGCGATGCCAAGACCGATCTGGCGGGAATCGCGCGCGGTCATGGCTTGACGCGCAAGGCCCTGGAGGCCGCGATCGAGGCCGTGCGCGGCGGACAGAAGGTGGACAGTGCCGAATCCGAAGGCCAGCGCGAGGCCCTGAAGAAATACACGCTGGACCTGACCGAGCGCGCGCGTCAAGGCAAGCTCGACCCGGTGATCGGTCGCGACGACGAGATTCGCCGTGCGATCCAGGTCCTGCAGCGGCGCACCAAGAACAATCCGGTGCTGATCGGTGAACCGGGTGTTGGCAAGACCGCCATCGTCGAAGGTCTGGCCCAACGCATCGTCAACGGCGAAGTCCCTGACAGCCTGAAGAACAAGCGCGTGCTGGTGCTCGACATGGCTTTGCTGCTGGCCGGTGCCAAATACCGTGGCGACTTCGAGGAGCGGCTCAAATCGGTGCTCAAGGAGGTGGCGCAGGATGAAGGCCAGACCATTGTCTTCATCGATGAAATCCACACCATGGTCGGCGCCGGCAAAGCCGAAGGCGCGATCGATGCGGGCAATATGCTCAAGCCGGCGCTGGCAAGGGGCGAATTGCATTGCATCGGTGCGACGACGCTGAGCGAATACCGCAAATATGTCGAAAAAGATGCAGCCCTGGAGCGGCGCTTCCAGAAGGTGCTGGTCGGCGAGCCTACGGTCGAGGCGACGATCGCGATCCTGCGTGGCCTGCAAGAGCGCTATGAACTGCACCATGGGGTCGAGATCACCGATCCGGCGATCGTCGCCGCAGCCGAGTTGAGCCATCGCTACATCACCGACCGCTTTCTGCCCGACAAGGCGATCGATTTGATCGACGAAGCGGCCGCCAAAATCAAGATCGAGCTCGATTCCAAGCCCGAGGTGATGGACAAGCTCGACCGCCGCATGATCCAGTTGAAGATCGAGCGCGAAGCGGTCAAGCGCGAGAAAGATGAAGCATCGCAAAAGCGTCTCGGTCTGATCGAGGAAGAGTTGCTCAAGCTGCAGCGCGAATATGCCGAACTCGAGGAAATCTGGACCACCGAGAAGGCGCAGGCCCAGGGCTCGGCCCAGGTGAAGGAAGAAATCGACCGCATCCGCACGCAGATCGAGGAGCTGACCCGCAAGGGCGATTTCAACAAGGTCGCCGAGCTGCAATATGGTCAGCTGCCGGCTTTGGAAAAGAAGCTGCATGCGGCGCAGGTGCAGGAGGCCGGCAAGTCTGGCGCTGGCGCCAAGCCGAGGCTGCTGCGCACGCTGGTCGGTGCCGAAGAAATCGCTGAAGTGGTGGCGCGTGCCACCGGCATTCCGGTCGCCAAGTTGATGCAGGGCGAGCGCGACAAGCTCTTGCAGATGGAAGAAAAGCTGCATCAGCGGGTGGTCGGCCAAGACGAAGCGATCACTGCGGTGGCCGATGCCATCCGCCGGTCGCGCGCAGGTTTGTCGGACCCGAATCGCCCGACCGGCAGCTTCTTGTTCCTGGGCCCCACCGGGGTCGGCAAGACCGAGTTGTGCAAGGCCTTGGCCGGCTTTTTGTTCGACAGCGAAGAGCACATGATCCGCGTCGACATGAGCGAGTTCATGGAGAAGCATTCGGTCAGCCGCTTGATTGGCGCGCCTCCTGGCTATGTCGGCTATGAGGAGGGTGGTGCCTTGACCGAAGCGGTACGCCGCAAGCCCTATAGCGTGTTGCTGCTCGACGAGGTCGAGAAAGCCCATCCGGATGTCTTCAATGTGCTGCTGCAGGTGCTTGACGATGGCCGATTGACCGATGGTCAGGGGCGTACGGTCGATTTCAAGAACACCGTGATCGTGATGACCAGCAACCTCGGTTCGCAGCAGATCATGGCCCTGGTCGGAGAGCCGACAGAAATCATCCGTGAAGCGGTCTGGGCCGAAGTCAAAGCGCATTTCCGTCCCGAGTTCCTGAATCGCATTGATGAAACCGTCGTCTTCCATGCACTCGACAGCTCGCATATCAAGGCGATTGCACGGATCCAGTTGCAAATTCTCGAGAAGCGACTCGAGAAGCTCGAGATGAAGCTCGATGTCAGTCCGGCGGCGCTGGATGAATTGGCCAAGGTTGGTTTTGATCCGGTCTTTGGCGCCAGGCCGCTGAAGCGGGCGATCCAGCAGCGGGTGGAAAACCCCTTGTCCAAGCTGATCTTGCAAGGTCGTTTCGGACCCAAGGACGTGATTCCAGTCGATGTCGAACTCGGCCTGTTCCAGTTCGGCCGGGTGGTTCACTGAGCAAAGCCGCCTGGATTGGCGGAGTCAGGTCAAGCCCGCTGATGAGGCGGGCTTTGATCTGACTGCGGGTGCCGTCGGGGTTGCTACTCCTTAGAATCGGGACCCCGTTGCATGACGCCTTGTTCAAAGGCGACCGAGACCCGTTGCATGAATCCTTCCGCTTCCCCTGTTGTCATCGTCGGCGCCGGTCTGGCCGGCTTGACAGCCGCGCTCCATCTGGCGGATCAAGTTCCGGTCATCGTGCTGGCCAAACGCGGGCTCAGCGAGGGTGCGACGGCCTGGGCGCAGGGCGGCATCGTCGGCGTGCTGGGGACTGACGACAGCATCGAAAGCCATGTCCGCGACACCCAGGACGCCGGTGCGGGCCTGGTCGATGAAACGACCGCACGTTTCATCGCCGAGCGCAGCGCCGCCGCTGTGGCCTGGCTGGTCGAACAGGGCGTGCCCTTTACGCCCGACCAGGAAGGCCCGCTGGGCCTGCACTTGACGCGTGAAGGCGGGCATGCCGTGCGGCGCATCGCCCATGCGGCAGATGCCACCGGCAAGGCGATCCATGACCAATTGTTGGCGGCGGCCAAAGCCCATCCGAACATCACGCTGCGCGAACGCTGGATGGCGCTCGACCTGATCACCTCGCGCCATCTGCAGCGCGACGAAGCGCCGCGCTGCTACGGCATCTATGTGCTCGACATGGACAAGCAGCGGGTCGAAACCCTGGCGGCGCAGGCGGTGATTCTGGCCACCGGCGGTGCCGGCAAGGTCTACCATTATACCACCAATCCCGACACTTCGACCGGTGACGGCATCGCGATGGCCTGGCGTGCCGGCTGCCGGGTGGCAAATATGGAGTTCATCCAGTTCCATCCGACCTGCCTTTATCACCCGCAGGAGACCAGTTTTCTGATCACCGAAGCGCTGCGCGGCGAGGGCGGCCATCTGAAGCTACCCGATGGCACTCGTTTCATGGCTTCGCATGACGATCGGCTCGAACTCGCACCCCGCGACATCGTCGCCCGGGCGATCGATTTCGAGATGAAAAAGCATGGCATCGACCATGTCTGGCTTGACGCGACCCATCTCGGCGAGGCCTTCCTGAAAGAGCATTTCCCGATGATCCATGCGCGCTGCCTGGCGCTGGGCATCGACATTGCGCGCGAGCCGATCCCGGTCGTCCCGGCAGTGCATTTCACCTGCGGCGGCGTGGTCACCGATCTGGCCGGACGCTGCGATCTGCCGGGTCTCTATGCGGTTGGCGAAACGACTTACACCGGCCTGCATGGCGCCAACCGCCTGGCCAGCAATTCACTGCTCGAGTGTGTCGTGCTGGGCCGCACTTGCGCCGAACAGATTCTCAGCGAAGCCGCTGCCGAGGCCTTGCCTTTGCCCGCCTGGGACGAAAGCCAGGTCGAGAATGCCGACGAACAGGTGGTGATCGCGCACAACTGGGACGAGTTGCGGCTGTTGATGTGGAACTATGTCGGCATCGTCCGCACGACCAAGCGGCTCGAGCGGGCGCTGCACCGGATTTCGCTTTTGCGCAGTGAAATCGACGATTACTACTCGAATTTCCGCGTCACCCGCGACCTGCTTGAGTTGCGCAATCTGGTCGAATGCGCCGAGTTGATCGTGCGCTCGGCCTTGTTGCGGCATGAAAGCCGCGGCCTGCATTTCAGCCGCGATTACCCGCGCACGCTGCCGGTAAGTTTCCCCACCGTGCTGATCACCAACTACAACCAGCGCTGAACGGCTGGCCCGTCTCAGGCGGCGCCGATGCCGGGCACCAGGCCGCTGCTTGATTTTTTCGCGGCGACGAAATCGAGCATCCTCTCGATGCAACCCAGCGCCTGCACCCGCAGCGCCTCATCCATGAGGATTTCGCCGCTGCCGCTCGCCAGGCAATCGACCAGGCCCTGCAAGCCGTTCATCGCCATCCAGGGGCAATGGGCGCAGCTCTTGCAAGTGGCGCTGCGGCCGGCGGTCGGGGCTTCGAGCAGGGTCTTGCCCGGCGCCAACTGACGCATCCGGTGCAGGATGCCGTTGTCGGTGGCGACGATGTATTCGGTCGCGCTGCCCTGGACCACGGCTTCAATCAGCTTCGAGGTCGAACCGACCACATCGGCCAGCGCCACCACGCTTTGCGGCGATTCCGGATGCACCAGCACCAGCGCGTTCGGATGCTGCTCGCGCATCAACTGCAATTCCAGGCCCTTGAATTCGTCATGGACGATGCAGACGCCGTTCCACATCAGCATGTCGGCGCCGGTCTGCTCCTGGATATAGCGGCCCAGATGCCGGTCCGGTGCCCAGAGGATTTTCTCGCCGCGCGCTTTCAGGTCGGCAACGATGTCGAGCGCGCAACCGCTGGTGACCATCCAGTCGGCGCGCGCCTTGACCGCCGCGCTGGTGTTGGCGTAAACGACCACCGTGCGGTCCGGATGCGCGTCGCAGAAGGCCGCAAAATCGTCGGCAGGGCAGCCGAGATCGAGCGAGCAGGTGGCGTCCAGGTCGGGCATCAGCACGCGCTTTTCAGGGCTCAGAATCTTCGCGCTTTCACCCATGAAACGCACGCCGGCCACCACCAGCGTCTGCGCCGGGTGCTCGCGACCGAAGCGGGCCATCTCGAGTGAATCGGCCACGCAGCCACCGCTGGCCAAGGCCAGATCCTGCAGATCGCCGTCGACGTAGTAATGCGCCACCAGCACCGCGTTCTTGGCCTTCAGCAAATCGGTGGCGCTTGCGATCAAGGCAGCGCGCTGGGTCGCATCGAGGGCGGCCGGCTGTTTCGCCCAGGCATTGGCGGTTGAGCAATGTCCCTGGGCATCCTGGCGGGTGTAGTCATAAAGCAGTTGATCCATCCTTTGATTTTAGGATGCTTGGCGCGTCGGCGCAGCGATCGCCGGCTTGGGCGAGAATCGGGCCCAACGCTGATGATTTCCAACTTGCTGATGACCGCTGCTGTCTTGCCTATTTCAATTCCTGAACAGTCCCGCCGGGATTTTTCAACCATCGGCCTGGTCGGGCTGGCGCATGGCACCTCGCATTTCTTTCACATGCTGTTGCCGCCCTTGTTCCCGACCTTCATCCATGATTTCGGACTCAGCTATTCCCAGCTCGGTCTGCTGGTCACTTTGTTTTTTGTGGTCTCCAGCATCGGGCAGGTGCTCGGCGGTTTCCTGGTCGACCGCAGCGGCGCCAGGCCGGTGCTGTTCGCGGCGCTGTCTTGCTTCTTGTTTGCTTCGATTTCCGCGGGTCTGGCTGACGGCTTTGGCGGTCTGTTGCTGGCTTCAGCGTGTGCAGGGCTTGGCAATTCGCCCTTCCATCCGATTGACTTCACCATCCTCAACAAGCGGGTGTCGCAGCCACGCCTGGGACATGCTTTTTCGGCACACAGCATTTCCGGCAACCTCGGTTGGGCGGCAGCGCCCTTGTTCATCATCGGAATTTCAGAGCTGTCAGGCAATTGGCGTTTTGCTTACCTCGGCACCGCCTTGCTCGCCGCGTTCGTGATCGCCTGGCTGGTCTTCAAGCGCGATGCGATCAATGATGCCCATGGCAGCTGGGGGCATGAGAAGCCCGGCCAGCCAGCAGCCCAGTCTGAACATCCGTTGGCCTATCTGAGGCTGCCTTCAATCTGGCTGTGCTTTTCTTTCTTCTTCTTCAGCACCACGGCACTCTGTGCGGTGCAAAGCTTTGCCACGCCGGTGCTGGCCAGGCTTTATGACCTGTCGCTGCACGCTACCGCCATGGTCGTCACCGCCTATATGTTGTGTGGCGCAGCGGGCATGCTCATCGGCGGCTTCTGGGTGGCAAAGTCGGCCAAGCTGGAGCGCAATATCGCCATCGGCCTGTGCTGCTCAGCGCTGTTGCTGGCCTTCACCGCATCCGGCCTGCTGGCGCCGCTTCTGGCAGCGGTTTGCGTGGCGCTGGCAGGCTTTGGCGTGGGCCTTGCCGGGCCATCGCGCGACATGCTGATCAAGCAGGCCGCGCCGCCTGGCGCCACCGGTCGGGTTTATGGCACGGTGTATTCGGGGTTGGACATCGGCTTTGCGCTGGCTGCGCCCTTGTTCGGCGCAATGCTTGACAAAGCCATGCCGGCCGGCGTGTTTTACGCCTCGGGTCTATCGCTGTTGCTGGCGGTGCTGGCGGCGTTGTTGGTTGGACGGGAGAAAAAATAATGACCAATTCAAATCCAGGCCGGATTGCCGGCCATCTGCTGGTCGAAGCGCTGATCGCACAGGGTGTCGAGACGGTTTTTGGCGTGCCTGGCGAAAGCTATCTGGCCGTGCTCGACGGCTTCCACGAGCATCCCGAAAAAATCCGTTTCATCGCTTGTCGCCAGGAAGGCGGCGCGGCTTTCATGGCTGAAGCTCAGGGCAAGCTCAGCGGCCGTCCCGGCATCTGTTTTGTCACCCGCGGGCCTGGGGCGACCAACGCCAGCATCGGATTGCACACGGCGTTCCAGGACTCGACGCCGTTGATCCTGTTCGTCGGCCAGGTGGCGAGCGATCAGCGCGACCGCGAGGCCTTCCAGGAGCTCGACTACCGGCAGATGTTCGGCCCCGGCACGCTCGGCCTGGCCAAATGGGTCGGTGAAGTGCATGACGCCGACCGTCTGCCCGAATATGTGGCGCGTGCCTTCCACACCGCGATGCAGGGGCGCCCCGGTCCGGTGGTGATCGTGCTGCCCGAAGACATGCTGAGGCAGGTAACCACTGCAGCTGTGCTGCCGCGCGCCGAGGCTGCCCTGGCCTGGCCCGCGCCGGCGGCGCTGGCTTCGCTGCGCCAGCGCTTGGCTGCCGCCAAGCAGCCGCTGCTGATCGCCGGCGGTGGTGGCTGGACTGCCGACAGCTGCAGCGCTTTGCAAAGCTTTGCCGAGGCCTGGCAGCTGCCGGTGGCCTGCGCTTTCCGTTTCCAGGATTTGTTCGATAACCGCCACCCGCTGTATGCCGGCG
>CANFIC010000160.1 GCA_947446685.1 Burkholderiales bacterium | reverse complement strand
GGAATTTCCACCTGCACATGTTTGCCGGCACGCAGGCAGGCGATCGACTGCTCGGCATGCATCTGGGTCGGCGTGCACAGAATCACGGCATCGACTTCGGGCAGCGCCAGGCTGTCGGCCAGATCAGCGCTGACATGGGCAATGCCATATCGGCTTGCGACCTCGCGGGTCTTGCCAAGGTCGCGTCCGACCAAGGAGATGACTTCAACGCCTTCGATCAGCTTGAGGCCGTCGAGGTGTTTGATGCCGAATGCGCCGGCGCCGGCGAGTGCGATCTTGATCGGTTTCACAACGGGTTCTCCAGAATCAAATGGCCTACCGCTGTGTTCGAGGCAGGCACATGGTAGAAACGATGCAGGACCTCGGGCGCCTTGCCGCCAGCGACATCGCTCATCGCGCCGCGCGCGATCAGCCACATCACCAACTCGATGCCCTCAGAGCCCGCCTCGCGGACATAGTCGATATGCGGCACTGTCGCCTGGCCGGCTGGATCAGCAATCAAGCGATCCAGAAAGGCATTGTCAAAAACCTTGTTGATCAGCCCCGCGCGCGGACCCTGCAACTGATGACTCATGCCACCGGTGCCCCAGATTTGCACATTCAAAGGCTTGTCAAAGCTTTCCACTGCACGACGCAGCGCCTGACCGAGATTGAGACAGCGCTGGCCGCTGGGCACCGGATATTGCACCACGTTGACTGCAAACGGGATCACCGGGCAAGGCCATTGCAGGGGCTGGCCGAACATCAGCGACAGCGGCACGGTCAGGCCATGATCGACATCCATCTTGTTGACGATCGTCAGGTCGAAGTCCTGCTGGATCACCGATTGGGCGATATGGGCTGCCAGTTCCGGGTGACCCTGCACCACCGGCACAGGACGCGGTCCCCAGCCCTCGTCGGCCGGTGTGAACGAGGCCGCCGTGCCGATGGCGAAAGTCGGGATCATATCCAGACTAAAAGCCGTGGCATGGTCGTTGAAGATCAGGAGGATGACGTCGGGCGGATTCTCCTTGATCCATTGTTTGGAGAACTCATAGCCCGCGAACACCGGCTGCCAATAGGGTTCGCTGCTCTTGCCCAGATCGAGTGCGGCGCCGATCGCCGGGACATGGGAGGAATAGACGCTGGCACTGATTCTGGCCTTGCTCATGAATTCACTTTCTGCTGCCCTTGCGGCTGCCGATGGGCTTGTGCGTCGCCGTCTTCGCCGATATGACGATTGCCTTCGATGCTGCGTCCACCGCCGATCATCATGTCGCGGTATTGAATTTCGCTCATGCCGGTCATGCTGCCGGCCATCTGCTGAAAGCTCTTGCCGTCGGTGGCGCCGATCTTGGCCAGGAAGTAGATATTGCCGCCGACGGCAATGCAGCGATTCAGGTCGCGTGCCAGCACTGCCTGCTTTTGTTCCTCGGTCATCGGCCATTCATCGAGATAGGCCCGCTCATCCGACTTGAAGCGAGCACGATTCTCGGCCTTCATCAGCGACATGCAGAACTGGTTCAAGTGGTAACCGAGGCGCGATTGCTCGGCGTCGAAGATCGTCGTGCCGGGCACGTCGAGATAGGGTTTGTCGAGTGCCATGATCAGGCTGCCTGTTCTGGCCAGTACAGCCGCATCGGGTTGTCGACCAGCAGTTTGTGCTGCAACGCGGTCGTGGTTGCGATCTGCGGGATGAAGTCGACCAGCAGGCCATCGTCTGGCATATGGTCCTTCAGGTTCGGGTGCGGCCAGTCGGTGCCCCAGAGGCAGCGGTCGGGAAAAGTCTCGACGATGCGCCGCGCAAACGGAATCACATCGCGGTAGGCGGCTTGCTCACCAGCCAAGGCTTTCGGGCCGGTCAGGCTGAGTCGCTCGGGGCAAGTGACCTTGCTCCAGACATTCGGATGCTGCTGCATGAATTTGACGAACAACTCGAACTGCGGACCGTCGACCGGAAGTGCTACGTCGGGGCGTCCCATATGGTCGACCACAACGATGGTCGGCAAGGCGCTGAAGAAATCCCACAGCTCCGGCAGATCGACCGCCTCGAAATAGATCACCACATGCCAGCCGAGCTTGGCGATGCGGCCGGCAATTTCCAGCAACTCATCCTTGGGCGTGAAGTCGACCAGGCGTTTGACGAAGTTGAACCTGACCCCGCGAACACCGGCCTGATGCAGTTCCTGCAACTGGGCATCGCTGATGCTGCGCTTGACCGTGGCAACTCCGCGCGCCCTGCCGCCCGAATGCCGCAAGGCGTCGACCATCGCGCTGTTGTCGGCGCCATGGCAGGTCGCCTGAACGACGATATTGCGGCTAAAGCCGAGTTGATCGCGCAGCGCGAACAACTGCTGTTTGGAAGCGTCGCAAGGCGTGTATTTGCGCTCGGGCGCAAACGGGAATTCGGCACCCGGGCCAAACACATGGCAATGCGCATCGACCGATCCTGCCGGCAGTTTGAAAGTTGGTTTGGCCGGATCCGCATACCAATCGAGCCAGCCAGGGGTTTTCTGGAATTCCATCATTGAGCCTTTCCTTCTTTGGCCTGCGCCAGGATGCAGTCGGCTTCCACCCGCCAGTCCGTGCTGCGGGCAAAACCCGCCTCGCCCTTGTTTCCGAACAAACCGGCGTCGGCCAGATCAGCCACCCAGGCCTGGCGCAAGGCGGTGCCGTCAGCGCTCCAGGCGCTCAGGCCGATGTCGCGTACGGTGACCGCCACTTCGCGGACTTCCTCGCTGCGGCGCCGGCCATGTTCGATCACACGCTGGAAAAAATAAGCCCCCTGCTGTTCCCAGTTGATCGACGGGAAGGTCTCGGTCAGCGAGGCCAACAAGGCGTCCTCGACGCCATAGGCCCTCGCGGTGGTGAAGCTTTCGATCACCATCGCCTCAAGACCCTTGATCATCACGCTGCGGCACATCTTGGTGGCCGAAGCAACGCCAAGCTTGCTGCTGGCCACCTTGGCAGCAAATCCAAGCTGGTTCAGCAAGGGACAAAAAACCTCCGCCAGCGGCCCACCGAGCAGCAGCGGCACCTTGATCCGGTACGGTGGCACCGAAGTCATCACCGCACCTTCGACATAGCTGCCGCCTGCCGTATCGATCAAGCCTGCGGCTTCGATCTTGGCGCCGGGTGATGCTGAATTGAAGTCGAGGAACCAGGTTCCCGGCCGGATGCCGGCCGCACAAGCCCGGGCCACGGCCAGGGTCTGGCTTGCGGTGACCGCGCTGACGATGAAATCGGCATGCGCCGCCAATTCGGCATGCGATGCAGCGCAAGTGACGCCACGCAAGCCCGCATGTTCGAGCAACTCTGCTGCCTGTGGACCGGCGAGTTTCAGGTCATAAGCGGCGACCGCCAAACCTTGCGCCCGCAGGTCCTCGGCGAGGATGCGCCCGACTTCGCCGTAGCCGACGATGCCGACCTGCCATGTTTCAGCTGGGGTGTGCATGTCCATCAGTCGATGTACTTCAGACCGGCTTTTTCCAGCGGCTCGCGCATCTTGTACATATCCAGCCCCAGCACGCCAGCCGCCAGCTTGGCGCGCTTTTCGCCTTCCAGCGCCTCGCGCGCTTCGGCTGCATCGGCCACTTGCTGAGCGATCTGCGCCGGCACCACCACCACGCCGTCAGCGTCGGCGATCACCACATCGCCGGGGTTGACGATCGCACCGGCACAGACCACGGTAATGTTGACCGAGCCCAGCGTCGCCTTGATCGTACCCTTCGAGTGCACCGCACGACTGAAGACCGGAAAGTCCATCTCGGTCAGGTCTTTTACATCGCGGCAGCCGCCGTCGATGACCAGACCCAGGGCACCGCGGGCGCGAAACGAGGTGGCCAGCAGATCGCCGAAGAAGCCGTCATCGTTATCGGTGGTGCAAGCCGCCACCACCACGTCGCCGGGCTGCAACTGCTCGGCCGCCACATGCATCATCCAGTTGTCACCCGGTTGCAGCAGCACCGTCACGGCAGTGCCGCACATCCTGGCGCCGGTATAGATCGGCCGCAGATAAGGCTTCATCAACCCGGCGCGACCCATCGCCTCATGGATGGTGGAAACACCGAAACGGGCCAGCTTGGCCACGGCAGCCTGGTCGGCCCGGACGATATTGCGTTTCACAACGCCGAGTTGATTCATCTGCATGGTCACAGTCCTTTGGCTTGCAAAGCGGCGTCGAGGCGCGGGAACACGCGGCGCGCGTTGCCCTCGTAGATCTTGTGGCGGTCGTCCCCAACGACGATCGTCGACGCTTCGATATAGCGCTTGGTGTCGTCGTAGTAATAGCCGGTCTCGGGATCGATGCCGCGCACCGCGCCGATCATCTCGCTGGCGAACAGGATGTTCTCGACCGGGATCACTTTGGTCAGCAGGTCAATGCCGGGCTGATGGTAGACGCAGGTGTCAAAGAAGATGTTCTTCAGCAGATGGTCCTTCAGCAGCGGCTTTTTCATCTCCTGGGCCAGACCACGGAAACGCCCCCAGTGGTAAGGCACGGCGCCGCCACCATGCGGAATGATGAACTTCAGCGTCGGGAAATCGCTGAACAGGTCACTGGTCAGACATTGCATGAAAGCCGTCGTGTCGGCGTTCAGGTAATGCGCGCCGGTGGTGTGAAAGCAGTCATTGCAGCTGGTCGATACATGGATCATCGCCGGGATGTCGTACTCGACCATCTTCTCGTAGATCGGATACCAGGACCGATCGGACAGCGGCCTGCTGGTCCAATGCCCGCCCGAAGGATCGGGGTTCAGGTTGATGCCGACATTGCCATATTGCTCGACGCATTTCACCAGTTCCGGAATGCAGGTCGCCGGATCAACGCCCGGGCTTTGCGGCAGCATCGCAGCCGGGATGAAATGGTCGGGGAACAACTGCGCGACCCGGAAACACAACTCGTTGCAGATCGCCGCCCAGGTGCTCGACACCTGGAAATCGCCGATATGGTGGGCCATGAAACTGGCCCGCGGGCTGAAGATCGTCAGGTCCGAGCCGCGCTCCTTCATCAGCCGCAACTGGTTCTGTTCGATGCTCTCGCGCAGTTCGTCATCGCTGATTTTCAGATCACTGACACGAGGCATCAAACTGGCATCGGCAATGCCGGCGATCTGCCGCTGGCGCCAGGTTTCCAGCGCTTTGGGCGCTGTCGTGTAATGGCCATGGCAATCGATGATCAAACTCATGTCTTGTTTCCTTTTTTTCATTTCAACAGCGCGGCAGGCACCATCACCTCGCCGCGCATGATCAACCTTGCCGTGCGCAATAGCGCGGCGCTGACGACGTTTTCGGGATTTTTCGGATCAATCTCGAGCTCGACGCTGAATTCGCCAGTGGGATGCTCGACCGAAATCGTCTTGGCCAGCCCGGCCGGCACCATCGCCACACCCTGGGCTGCGCTGCCTTCGAGCACACAAGCGGTGCCGACGGTCACCGCGGCCAGCACGCCGATGGCGTCATGGCAGAGATGCGGGATGAAGCTGCGCGTGCAGATGCTGCCACCGCTGCGTGGCGGCGCGATCAAGGTCATCTTCGGGTAGTTCTTGCTGCTGACATCACCGAGACCCATCGCATGGCCGCAGGCAATCCGCAGCGTCTCGATGCGGGCCTTCAAGTCCTGGTCGGCATTGAGCTGCTCGACGGTTTCGTAACCGGTGCGCCCGACCGCGCTGGCCTTGAAGATCACCAGCGGCATGCCGTTGTCGATGCAGGTCACTTCGATGCCATCGATCAGGTCGAGCACCTTGCCCGTCGGCAACAGGCAATCGGCCACCGATCCGGCGGTATCGAGGAAGTTGATCTTGATCGGCGCCGAAGTCCCGGGCACGCCGTCGATGCGCGCATCGCCTTCGTAGCTCACCTGTCCCCCGGGCGTCTGTACCGTGATGTCGCACTGCATGTCGGTGTTCAGGGTCAGCACGCGCAAGGTCGTCACATCGCCTTGCGCCGGCACCATGCCGCGCTCCAGCGCGAACGGCACCACGGCAGCGAGCATATTGCCGCAGTTGGGTGTGGTGTCGACGCTGTCCTGCTCCGGCTGCAATTGCGCGAACAGAAAATCCAGATCGACGCCGGGTAGCTGGCTCTTGCGAACAATGCCGACTTTGCTGGTCAACGGGTGCGCCCCGCCAAGCCCGTCGATCTGGCGCCGGTCGGGTGAACCCATCACTGCGAGCAGCACGCGGTCGCGCTTGGCCGGATCGGCCGGCAAGTCCGATTCGACAAAATACGGCCCTCGCGATGTGCCGCCGCGCATGAAAAGGCAGGGAACTGGGGATTGCATGGCTGATTCCCGGGTTGATTTGTGCCGATTTTGCCGCCTTTGGTTATTGCGGCCTAGCGGCAGCGGTGACTAGTAGCTATTGCAATCCGGCATGGCTCGGTTGAGCACTCGACAGCAGCATGTCCTGCAGCAGGCGTTGTGCCTGCAGAATCAGCGGCGTACTCGGCTTATGCGCCGACCGGGCCAGAAACAAGGTGCTGGTCAGGCCAGGGTTGGTCAGCGGCCTGAGGCTGAATTGCTCCGGCCGGCCAGATGCTGCCAGCGCGGTTTGCCCGAGGACGCCATAGCCATGGCCCGCCTCGACCAGTTCCAGAATCGACTGAATGCCCGAAACCTCCAGAACCACGTTCAACTTCAATCCTGCCATTGCCGCCTGGGTCTCGAGCAACTTGCGCAGCGTATGGCTGCGTTCAGGCAGGATCAGCGGGTAATTCGCCAACTCGGCCAACGGCAATGGTTTGACCTTGCCTGGCAGGGAGGGACCGACCAGGCCGAGGACCTCGTCCAGCACCGGAATGACTTCAAGTGCCGGATTCGGCTCCGGGTTATGGATCAGGCCCAGATCGACCCGGCCGGTGGCGATCCATTCGCTCAAATGGGCTGAAAGGCCTTCAACGATGGCCAGCTTCGCCTGTGGAAAATTGCGCTTGAAGCCCAATACCAAGGGCAAGGTGAACCGCCAACTGATGCTCGGCGGCAAACCGATGACGATGCGCCCCGAAGGCAGGTCACGCGCAGCTTCGATCTCTTCGCTGACCCGAGCCACCAATTGCAGGATGCCAACACTGTGGTCGAACAGACGCTGACCGATCTCGGTCAACACCACGCCCCTGCCGTTGCGCGTCAGCAAGCTCACATGCAGATCGGTTTCGAGCAAGCGGACTTGGCGCGACAGCGCAGGCTGGGCAATATTCAGAATCGCCGAGGCCTTGGTGAAGCTGCCGAGTTCGGCAACGCGGACAAAGTATTCGAGTTGCTTGAGATTCATCGACCGGGCGAGCGCATTGATCGGACAGTTATAGCAGAATGCGATACCGTGCAGCCAAAGGGAGACCAGCTAAATTTTTCTGGAGCCACTGCGGCTGACCCGGAACCAAGTATTCTGCGAGCGACAACAAACGGAGACCAAGACATGCGAAATCTGAACAAAAGCATCGTGGTGGCGGCCCTGGGGCTGGCGACTGCATGGGCAGCACAGGCTGCCGATCTGAAAATCGGCCTCGTGCTGCCAATGACCGGCCCGTTTGCCGCCTACGGCAAACAAATTCAGAACGGCATCAAACTCTATCTGGCACAAAACGGCGACACCATCGCCGGGCGAAAAGTACAAATCATCCTCAAGGACGACGCGCCAGGCACGGCCGGCGATGTCAGCAAACGGCTGGCACAAGAACTGGTGATCCAGGACAACGTCGATATTCTGGCCGGCTTCGGTCTGACGCCGTCGGCCTTTGCCGTGGCGCCGATCGCCAATGAAGCCAAGAAGCCGATGGTGGTGATGAATGCCGCGACGTCGGCCGTCACGACCAAGTCGAACTACATCGTGCGTACTTCGATGACGCTGCCTCAAATCACTGCACCGGTGGCGACATGGGCGGCCAAGAACAAGATCAAGAAGGTCTTCACCGTGGTCGCCGACTACGGCCCGGGCCATGATGCTGAAGGTCAGTTCAAGAAAACCTTCAGCGCGGCCGGCGGCGAAATCGTCGGCGAAGTACGGGTCCCGGTGAAAAATCCCGACTTCGCGCCCTATCTGCAAAAAGTCAAGGACACCAAACCGGACGCTGTGTTCCTGTTCGTTCCTGCCGGAGAAATGGGTATTGCCTTCATGAAGGGTTTCCAGGAACGCGGCCTGGCCCAAGCCGGCATCAAGCTGATCGCCACCGGTGACCTCACTGACGAGGACGTCATTGATTCGATCGGCGAGCCAGCGATCGGCGTGAT
>CANFIC010000159.1 GCA_947446685.1 Burkholderiales bacterium | reverse complement strand
TTGGCTTTGCTGCTTTCCCAGATTGCGCAGGCGGAAGTTCGGACCATTTGTATGCGACTGCTCGACCATTTGCATCAAACCAGACGCTTAGTTGAAGTTCTTGCTGTGAAACCCTCTCCCACAGGGCCTTGGGAATCAGAACTATCTCGGCAAGACCGAGAGTCATAAAGCTGTCGAAGCCTGCCTGCCCAACGCGGCGCTGCTTGTCTAATCTACCCTTGAACGCGTAGTCCGCCATGGTGGTTGCGCTTTCGCGCGGAAGTAGCAGCGACACCTCACGATCACGCTCCCACAATTCAACGGCTTGAATTTGTGGCACCACATCAACGGAGCGTAGCGGGGGGCCCAGTCGCTTGGCTAGTTCAGCCGCAGTAGTCCCGACTTGTAGCAACGCAGCTTCGTCTGGTTCCGAGTTGGTGATCATCGCAGCGCAACCCGTTAGGCAGAAAGCCACCGTGATGAAAGCGAACTTTAGTGGGTGCGAGGGCATTTGTGCTGCCTGACGTTTGAGCGGGCGACGATGGCAGGATGCCATGCCCTAGCTGGCGAAAATGTACCGCGTAGCGCCAGACCTTGCCTGGTGGTTTGCCGCTGGCGCTCCGCTTGAGCGATGGTTCAGGCGCCGCTGCCAAAGTTAACATCTGGTATCCAACCCCTTGCTCTTCTGGCCAAGCGAACATCTTCGTGCTCGTCTTCGAAAGATACAGCTGACTGCCTCAGCACAGCCGGGTCTCGGCTTCAACTACGCACTGATCGCGTACCTCGAGCAGTGCCCCTGCGGGAGCAGTGCGAGTAAGGCAAAGCTACTATTGCGACACAGCGAGACTAGTTCACTGCGACTCGTCTGAGATACACGCCAAGTTCCCAAAGATCATCGAAGATGGCACCGTAGACCGCTCCGTCCTCTTGGCGAGTCGCGGTGTTTACAAAGAGAATCACGCCGATTTGTTTGTCGACATCAGACAGCATCATCGTCACCAAGCCAGGGTCAGCACCATTGTGGCCAATCCTTGTCAGCGATTCTTTCGTCGCCCAGAAGATTCCGGAATTCACCGACCCCGCACCGCTCAGCTCCACGTTGTCAGGTCTGTTTGCGGCGCCGTACTGGAACCTGAGCATCTCATCGACAGAGTTCTTCTGAAGGATGCGCACGCCATCGAACGCGCCGTCGTTCAGCAAGGCGATGAAAAATCGTGAAAGATCTTCGACGGAAGTGCGCAGGCCGCCGTCTGGATAGGTGCTCAGCCCGTAGAGCTCGATGGGCAAGGCGAGTCCCTGCGCGATGTACAAGTTCGAGTGCCTCGTCAGATCGACTTCGGACATCAGCCAGCCCGTGTCGTCCATCCTCAGGGGCGCGAAGATGGTTCGCCTCGTGTACGCATTGAACTTCTCGCCGACGGCCAGTTCAACGATGTAGCCAGCCAGTGCGGCCGCGATGTTCGAGTATTCGCGGTGTCTGCCTGGCTTCGCATCCAAGAAGTTTTCTTTCGAGTAGTTCTTCCCCCCCGATGCAAAGTAGTCGTGCAGGAATTCTCCCAGGGTCTCCGGGGAGTCGCGGCCGAAGTGGTAGGCGCCCGCGTAGACCGAGCCGCGGTCTTTGATGCTCGAGGTGTGCGTCGCCAACTGCCTCAGGGTGATTGACTCGTTCGGGAAATAGGGATTGGCCACCTTGAACGGCAGATGTTTGTTAATGTCGTCGTCGAGGGAGAGTTTCCCGTCTTGAACTGCGCGCATCAGTGCTGCGCCAGTGATGGTCTTGCTGATCGAACCGATATTCATGATCGTGTTCGGCCTGAACGGCCGCGCACGCTCTTTGTCAGCGAATCCGTACCCCTTTGTCCAGACGACCTTCCTGTTGACGATGATGGCGGCTCCAAGCCCCACGATGCGGGCTTCCTGCATCCGTCGCTCGATGGTGCGGTCGATCGAATCCTGGAGGTTGGTGGGCGCAGGTTGACCGCCGACCCCGGCTATGGCCTGTCCGGCAAGCAGGACGGAGCCCGCCACCGCGAACGCCCTGAATAATCTATTGAGTAACATGTGACCCCGATTCAACGAGGGCTGCGCCCTCGAATGCTCCGAACGGCCCGCGATCGGGCTTTTCAGCGCGACGGTCTTCAATGGTGGAAGCAGGAAAGTCTTTCTCTTCCTCGTAGCTTGAACCGAAGGCGGAAGGCTTGTCTTTGAGGGCGGCGAGCCTCAATGCTTGAAAAGCATTGGCATCTGCGAGCGTGAGACGGCGAATGTGCATTCGAGATGGCTATCGTTCGACAAAAGTGGGCTTGCTCATGAGACTGATGGCCTGCCGCTGGCGCTCCGCTTGAGCGCGGGGCCAGGCAGCGTCGCGCGAGACCAGAGGAAAGCTCTTTGGTTTATGGATGGAATTTATGGAGAGGTCGACATCGAGTTGCGGCCAGTACAGATGATCCTCGGTCGGACGCTGTACCTCGGCGATCTGCTCGATAGTCGCCTTCTTGAACCATGGGAAGTCGCTGAACGGCACGGCAAGTTCCTCATCTCCGAGGAGCAGCCACAAGCAATGCGTCGAGACGTTGCTGACTTCAGCCCCCAAAGGGACGGTTCCATGCATCTTGGATCTCCTGGATGTGAGCCTCCACCACCGCCTGCGCTTGCCGAATCTGGAAGCCTGACAGACCTATGTTCGTGGCCAAGTGTACCGAGGGCGTCAGCCAGAATTTCGCTTCGCCTTCCGGATGTGCGGCGTGAACTCTTGTCTCTTCACGGGAAAAGAAGAATAGCCGGAACTGGCCGGCGCGGACGATTGTGGTCGCCATGACTGCGGCTGTACCGGAGAGGCGTGTTGCGTAGCCCAGCGCTGGCGCTATGCGGCTTGCCAGCCTATGTCGTGCCGGAACTTCTCATAACTGGGATCTTTGCATAACGCGACACAGGAGCAGTACGAGTGGCCGAACAGTCTTGCGGAATTGAATGTCAGCTTGCTGATTTCTAGCGAGGAATTGAGCGACTGCTTCCTCGAGCTCCGGTTGACCGGCGTGGGCATAGTGCCGCAGTTGAGCGCATCGGCTTCAACGCCAGATGTTGCCAGCGAGGCCCCGTCAACTCTTTCTCAGTCGTGTGCACCCATATCCACCGCCTTGCAGGCTAGACGAACTACTTTCGGAATGGGTCGGGTGGCGGTGCGGTAATTGATGATATTGCGCCGCGACATCCCCAGGGTGTCAGCCGCTTTGCTGGCCGAAAACCCGTGCTGCATCATCCATGCATCGAAGCTGCGCGCGCCGTCGTCCGCCTGCGCGGCGGCGAGTCGGTAAACCGTGGTGGCAGCTATCGACAACGGGCCTTCATCGTCCCATGTCAAACCGCTACCCCATTCCTCTACAGCAACCCGGGGAAACAGATCCGCATCGCGCAGGGGTTTGAGGCTTTTGAACCCAGCCACGAATTCGGCCAGGTCAACGTCGGCGCTCCAACCGTCCTCAAAACACACGTTCAGACGCATGTTGCCAAGCGACGTGGCCTTGGTAATTCGGGGAAGTTTTTCACGCATTGTCATGCCCCATTGAGTTTGTCCCATTCGGCCTGAATCAGGGGTTTGTTAGCCAGCGCCCAAGCTATCGCCTTGGCAAGCAGTTTTCGATTTGCACAGCCCGCAAGCTCGGCCATTGTTGCCAGATCGACCGCCGAATCACCATCTGGCGTGCGCACATGAAAATGAACCGGTGCATGGTCGGCATAGACCGATATTTTCATCTTGCCGTCGCGATAAATCGTATTCAATGATTCATTATAGTGCAATATTTGCACCATGCAATGCGATTGAAAAGCTACCGTTGCGAGACGCTAGGCATCATGCTCTGCCTGCAACCATGGAAAGAGCAAAAGTGCAACGGACGCCAGGCCAGCCATGAAACCGAAGCTGTGCCCTGGCTTGATTGCACCGCTGACGTAGAGGTCTAGCGCCACTTGCATCGCCAAGATTGCCGCGCAGCAGAAGACAGCGTATCTCGGAAGTGAAAGACGCCGATAGGCAAGCAGCGTGAAGCCACAGAGCGCCATGAGCGCCTGTGATGCGCCCGAGCTGACAAGTTCTGGGCGCAGCAACACGCTCGCAGATTGACCGATAGTTCCACCGACGACGTAGATGACGGCAAGGCGAGTGCGACCCGCTGTGCGCTCTATGGCGGAAGCGAGCAGATAAATGCCGATGAGGTTGAAGACCATGTGAAGAAAATTCACGTGCAAGAACTGCGACGTGAGGAGCCTCCAGATTTGCCCGTCACCAAGAGTCTTGCCGTTCACTGCCCCGACTTGCAGGAGCAGTGATGACTTCTGTTGTTGGAACATGGACAGGCCAAATTCATCGGCGACAAATAGCCATGCAAGACCGGCGATGACCACCAGCGAAATGCTCAGAAGTGGAAGTCTTGTGGCCTGTTGCATTGTTGGTTTGTATGGTGCCTACCGTAATGTATATCGTCGGATAAGCCGGAACGAAGCGAGGCAGGATCTCCGAATTCGATCGATCTGCCCTTGCCCAGCCGCCCAAAGTCCTAGCAAGCGTGACGGGCTGCCCGTTTGGGGCCCCAAAGTCAGACCGCTACGCCACCGCCTGGCATATGCCGGTGATGCAATGCGGCCAGCCCCCTCGATCGGCAGTTCAAAATCTCTGAACCATGGCATCAAGCGACGTCAACCGCCGGGCGATGGCGCCAAGGCATAGTCAAGGCCTCGACGAAATCCAATTCAATGCAAGAAAAAAATTACGCCCCGCCATCCGAACCCGACCGCTATGGTCTGGTCGCCATCGCTTTTCATTGGTTGCTCGCCCTGGCCATCGTTTGTGCCTTCTTGCTGGGCCATTACATGTCGGACCTGCCGCTGTCCGTGACAAGGCTCAAGCTATTTAACTGGCACAAATGGCTGGGGGTGACGATCCTGGCGCTGTCCGCCTTGCGCCTGCTGTGGCGTTTGAGCCATCGCCCGCCAGCCGACCTGCCGATGCCGGCCTGGCAGGCCAGGGCTGCGCATCTTGTCCATGGCCTGCTCTATCTGCTGTTCTTCGCCGTTCCGCTGGCGGGCTGGGCTTATAGCTCGGCTGCGGGTTTCCCGATCGTTTGGTTCGGGGTCTTGCCCTTGCCCGATTTCGTCCCTGTTGACAAGGCGCTGGCCGCCAGCTTGAAACAGGCGCATGAGCTGCTGGCCAATGGCCTGGCGCTGGTCGTGCTGTTGCATCTGGCCGCCGCCTTGCAGCACCAATTCCTCAAACGCGATGGTCTGCTGCAGCGCATGCTGCCTGCCAGGCGCTGAAAGATTCCTTCCGATGAAATTCCCGATGAAAACGTTGGCCACCGGCTTGATCGCCCTGGCTTCAGCCGCCTGCATGACCCTGCTGTCGCTGCCCGTCATGGCGCAGACCGGTCCTGTGCCTGCCCAACTGTTGCCCGCGCAAAGCGAGCTGAATTTCACCAGCCGGCAGATGGGTGTGCCGGTGGACGGCCGGTTCAAACATTTTGATGCAAGCTTGAATTTCGACCCCCGCAAGCCCGAGGTCGGCCGCATTGGCTTGACCATCGACTTGGCCAGCGTCGCCTTGGGCGGCCCCGAAGTGGAGGCCGAGCTGGCCAAAGCGGCCTGGTTCGACAGCAAGAAGCAGGCGCAGGCGAGCTTCCAGAGCAGCGCGATCAAGGCCGTTGGTCCTGGCCGCTTCGATGTGGCGGGGCGGCTGACGATCAAGGGTCAGACCCGCGACATCGTCGTGCCGATCACCCTGGCCCAGGCCGGAGCGGTGTCCACCGCCAGCGGCAGCTTTGTAATCAAGCGGCTCGAATTCAAGATCGGCGAAGGCGAATGGTCCGACATCTCGGTCGTCGCCAACGAAGTGCAAGTCAAGTTCAAACTCGCTTTCAAGGGCCTCGCGCCGCTGTAAGCCGTCCATCCACCAACGCACAAGAAAAATCATCCCATGAAAAGAATTCTCTTCAGCACCGTCCTGCTCGCAACTGCCAGCCTGACCCATGCCGAACCGGTGACCTATGTGGTCGAGCCGACCCATACCTTCGTGACTTACGAGATCGCACATTTCGGCACTTCGACCAATCGCGGCCGGTTTGACAAGAAAGACGGCAAGGTCACGCTGGACCTCGCTGCCAAGACCGGCAAGGTCGACATCAGCTTCGAGATCGCCTCGGTCAATACCGGCGTAGCGATGATGGACAAGCATCTGCAGAGCGATGATTTCTTCTCGGCCGAGAAGTTCCCGAAGGCCCGATTCGTCGGCGACAAGTTCAGTTTCAATGGCGACAAGGTCAGCAGCGTCAGCGGCTCGCTGACCCTTCGTGACAAGACCCATCCGGTGACATTGAAAGCGGTCGGCTTCAACTGTTACCAGAACCAGATGATCAAGCGCGAAGTCTGCGGCGGCGACTTCGAAGCCACCATCGACCGCACCCAATGGGACATCAACTATGGTCTCGACTGGGGCTTTCCAAAGAACGTCAAGCTGGTGATCCAGGTCGAGGCGATCAAGAGCTGAGCCGGCGCGGGCCGTCGCGCCTGGCTGCAGTTCATCCCGCGGCGCGGCCGGCGCATCGCGCGGCCAGTGCGCCGCGGCGGTGGCGTGGATATATTGCGTCCATTGCTTCCGAGGTTACTGATGAATTCAGCCATTTCCACCAATCCTGCGCTACTTGATCGCTGGCAGCGTTTTTCAGCCGCTGCCGTGCGAGGCTTTCATGCCTATGCCAACTGGCTGGTCAGCATCAGCTGGAAGCGTTTCTTCCTGCTTGCCGTGGCGTTCTTGATCGGCATGGTGATCCTGAAGGAACTGCCGCCCTTCACCTGGCGCACGACTCAGCAGGTGGAAATCGACGCCGAGCACCCCACCCCTGCGCCGGCACCGCGTCCTGCGCCCAAGCCCCCCGTTACCGCTGAGCGGCGGCTGCATTACGAGATCAAGATCGATGATCACGGTGTGCGCATCTTTCCTTCTCCTGCGGCAAGCGCGGCAAGCGCCGCTGCCGGGCCCGCCAGCGGCCTGCCGTCGATTGCCATCGATCTGCCGCCAGGGGTCAATTCGGGCGAGGTCAAGCAGGCGGTTGAACAAGCCCGCCAGGCCATAGAAGGCGCGATCAAGGAAGCTGCTGAAGCCGCTGCCGAAACTGAAGCCGAAGCTGCGCGTGCCGCCGCGCAGGCCGCCGAGCCCCGTAGCAAGAAGCGCTACAGCACGACGGTGACCAGCCTGGGTGACTTTCTGCCCAATCTGGCCATGCTGCTGATCCTCAGCTCGATCGTCATCAAGGTCACTTACAAGGGCCGCATCCAGGCTGAAGTCAAGGCGGCGCAGGCGACTGAAACGGCCGAAGCCGAATCGCTGAAGCGCCAGGTCATCGAAGCCAGGATGGCGGCGATGCAGGCCCAAGTCGAGCCGCATTTTCTGTTCAACACCCTGGCTTCAATCGACCATCTGATCGAGACTGATCCGCCGCGCGCCTCGCTGATGCAGAAGAACCTGATTGCGCTGCTGCGTGCATCGATGCCGACGATGCGCGAGGCCAATGCCGGCGGCGCGCGCGATCTGGGCCGTGAACTGGCCGTCATCAAACCCTATCTCGACATCCTCAAAGTACGCATGGAAGAGCGGCTGCAGACCGTCATCGACGTGCCCGATGGTTTGTTGTCGGCCGAGTTCCCGCCGATGATGATCCAGAGCCTGGTCGAGAACGCGATCAAGCATGGCCTGGAGCCCAAGGCCGAAGGCGGCAGCCTCGGCATCAAGGCCGAGATCCTGCATGGCAAATTGGCCTTGACGGTGACCGACACCGGCCTGGGATTCGGTCGTGCCGACACCGCCGGCACCGGTGTTGGTCTGGCCAATATCCGCGAGCGGCTGAACCTGCTTTACGGCACGAAAGGCACAGTGACCGTGACTGAAAACCAGCCCTCGGGCACCCGGGTGACGATCACCATTCCCTACCGCAGCTGCAACGAGGAAGGTGGCTTGGCATGAAGGGCTTTTTCAAGGCCTTGCTGTGGACCGGCCTGGTCTTGGGGCTGCTCGCCGCTTTCGCCGGTTTTCACCTCTGGCAGCAGGTAGCGAGCGGGCCGGGGATCAGCATCAGCATCAATGGTCAGGACCTTGACCTGCAGGGGCTCAGCGCGGCGCCCTGGATGAGCGGCATGCTCGGCTTGATGGTTACCGCGATGGTGCTTTGCATCGTCCTGCCCTTGGTGCTGATGTTGGGGCTGGGCCTGCCGCTGCTGCTGGTCGGCCTGGTCCTGGCTGGTGTGTTGCTGAGCTTGTTCAGTTTTGGCGCCCTCTTGTTCTCGCCCTTGCTGCTGCTCGGCCTGTTGTTGTGGTGGTTGCTGCGCCGCGCTTAGGGATGCTCTGCATAACCCCTCACGGCTTG
>CANFIC010000158.1 GCA_947446685.1 Burkholderiales bacterium | reverse complement strand
TGGCGCAGCAGACCTGCGCCGATGATCACCAGCAGCAGCCAAGGTACAGGCGGCAGCAACAGCACCAGCAACACCGGCTTGAACAGGTGGGCAAAATCAATTGAACTCATCGAGGCCTCCGCTTAGATCATGCCTTGATCCAGCTCCGCTATGCTTGGGGAATATTCCGCAAGCAACCCAACATGATGACTGAATCTACGAAAAAACTTGAACGCATCACTCTTGGTGGCGGTTGTTTCTGGTGCCTGGAAGCTGTCTTCGAACTGGTGCATGGTGTGCAGCATGTCGAGTCGGGTTACTGCAACGGGGCCGTGCAGAATCCGAGCTATGAGCAGGTCTGCTCGGGGCGCACCGGTCATGCCGAAGTCGTGCGTATCGATTTTGATCCGGCCGAAGTCAGCCTGCGCGAGCTGCTCGAAGTGTTTTTCGTCATCCATGACCCGACCACGCTGAACCGCCAGGGGGGCGATGCCGGCACCCAATACCGCTCGGGAATCTATGTGCACAACGCCGCGCAGGCTCAGTTGGCGCGCGAGGTATTGGATGAGCTGCAGTTGGCACTGCAAGGCCGGGCCGTCACCGAATTGACTGCCGAAGCCAATTACTGGCCGGCCGAGGCTTATCACCAGCATTACTTCGTCAACAACCCGTCCCAAGGCTATTGCGCCTTTGTCGTGGCCCCGAAGGTTGACAAGTTTCTCTCCACCTTCAAGAGACTGAGTCGCTGATGCCGGTTGCAGCGATCGAATGGCAGGGCCTGCGTTATCGCTATGGCCAGGAATCCGAAATCGCTTTTGATGACCTCAAGCTCGCTGCCGGTCAGCATCTGCTGCTGCTCGGCGCCTCCGGTAGCGGCAAGTCAACCTTGCTGGCCTTGCTGGCAGGCTTGTTGAGCCCGAGCGCCGGACAGGTCCGCATGGCCGGCCAATCGCTGCAGGATCTGAGCCCGCGCGAGCGCGATGCCTGGCGGGGTGCGCAACTCGGTTTTGTGCCGCAGCGCCTGCATCTGAGCGCAAGCCTGACTGTTGCTGATAACCTGGACCTGCCCTATGTCTGCGCCGGGTTGCCGCCGGATCGTGCCAGGGCTGCCTTGCTGCTCGATCAACTGGGCCTGGCTGCTGTCAGTCAGCGTCTGCCTCATCAATTGAGCGTCGGCCAGGCCCAGCGTGTTGCCCTGGCACGGGCCTTGATGCGTCGCCCCAAATTGCTGCTGGCCGATGAGCCCAGCGCCAGTCTCGATGACGACAACACTGCGGCGATGCTCGATTTGCTGCTGGGTGCTGCGGCTGGCCAGGGCGCGATGCTGGTGCTGGCCTCGCATGACGCAAGGGTTGCGCTGCGAATGGGGCAGCGCAGCGATGTGGTCGAGCATCGATTGCCAACTTTGCCGCTGCCGCTATGAGCTTGACCCGACTTGCCTGGCGCTATTTATGGGCCCAACCATTGACAGCAGGTTTGAACCTGCTGTTGCTGAGCCTGGGGCTGGCAGCGATGACTTTTGTCCTGCTGGTCAGCGAACAGATCGACGCCGGGGTCAGACGCGATCTGGGCGGTATTGACCTGGTGGTCGGTGCCAAGGGCAGCCCGATGCAGATCATGCTGGCGGGGGTGTTCCACCTCGATACGCCGACCGGCAATATCCCGCTGGCGACACTCGAGCGACTGCGCGCCCATCCCCTTGTGGCCAGGGCCTTGCCGCTCTCCCTGGGAGACAGCTTGCGTGGTTTTCGCATCGTCGGCACCAGCCCCGATTACCTGGAGCTGTACCAGGGGCGCTTGGATCAAGGCCAGGTCTGGAGCGAACCGATGCAGGCTTTGCTGGGGGCGGAGGTGGCCCGCGTGACCGGGTTGAAAGTCGGCGACCAGTTTGCCGGCAACCATGGACTGGGTGAGCAGGGCAGTGAACACGATGGACAAAAATACCTAGTCGTTGGCCTGCTTGCACCCAGTGGCAGCGTGCTCGACCGCTTGGTGCTGACCGATCTGGCCTCGGTCTGGGCCGTACATGAAGCCCATCATGGTGGATCCGAGCCGGCCGCCGCGCGCGAGATCACCATGGCCCTGGTCAGCTACCGCAGCCCGCTGGCGGCCATCAGCCTGCCGCGCTGGGTCAACGCACAGGACGGTTTGCAGGCCGCAGCACCGGCGCTTGAAACTGCGCGGCTGATGCGTATGGTGGGTGCGGGTACCGAATTGCTGCGGGCTTTCGGGCTGCTCCTGCTGCTGTCCGCAGGGCTGTCGGTGTTCGTCGCTTTGTTGCATTCGGTGCGGGCCAGGCAGAGCGATCTGGCCATGCTACGA
This sequence comes from Burkholderiales bacterium, assembly GCA_947446685.1. GTDB lineage: Bacteria > Pseudomonadota > Gammaproteobacteria > Burkholderiales > Burkholderiaceae_C > Paucibacter_A. The sequence continues at coordinate 6,132 of CANFIC010000158.1, read as the reverse complement.
ATGCTTGGCGCGAGCCCGCTGCGGGTGGCGCTGCTGGTCGGTCTGGAAGCGCTGATCCTGGCGGTACTGGCCTGTGTGATTGGCCTGGTTCTGGGGCATGCCTTGACCAGCCTGCTCGGTGTGGTGCTGGCCGCGCAGCAGTCCTTGCGCATCAGTGGTCTGTGGTGCTCAGCCTGGGAGTTCGGCATTGCCTTGCTGGCGCTGCTCCTGGCTCTGCTGGCCGCCGTATGGCCGGCTTGGGCGAGCTACCGGCTTGATGTCACCGAGTTGCTGCAAGCGCCCAGGTAGGAAGGCACAATCGGGGCATGGATATGAAGCGAAAATTTTTTGCTGCGGCCTTGCTGCTGGCAATGACCTTGCAAGGCGCTGCGGCGCAAGCTGTGATCGGCCAGGGCCCTGGCTATCACGACCCTCGCAGCCCGTTTGCACCCTTGCAGGAAAAGGAAGGCATCCTGACTTGGGAGTTGCTGTCATCGGTGACGACCAAGGCCGAAAAGACAAAGTTGACGCCAGTCTTCCCTGCCAAGGTGCTCGCACTCGACAAACGCAAGGTCAAGGTGCAGGGTTTCATGATGCCGCTGGAGCCTGGCGACAAGCAGCATCATTTTTTGCTTTCATCGGTGCCGACGAGCTGCAACTTCTGCGTGCCGGCCGGGCCTGAAGGGCTGATCGAAGTGCGCACCAAGCAAGCAGTACGCTATTCGCTGGAGCCGGTTGTCGTCGAAGGCATCCTGGCGGTCTTGAGCGATGACCCTTACGGCATGTACTACCGGGTCACCGATTGAGCCATTGGGATTGTTATGGCGCCAGCCGTTCCTTGATCCATGTACCGGCGTCGAGCCGGTAGCTGATACGGTCATGCAGCCTTGACTTGCGACCTTGCCAGAACTCCCAGCGCTCGGGCAGTAGCCGGTAGCCGCCCCAATGCGGCGGGCGCGGCGGCTGCAGGCCATGCTGGACTGCGGCGCGGGCAGCATTGCTGACCAGCGTGGCGCGTGAACTGATCACCTGGCTTTGCGGCGAAGCCCAGGCGCCCAGACGCGAGTCGAGCGGCCGCGACTGGAAATAGGCATCCGACTCCTCCACATCGACGCGCGTGACGCGGCCCTCGATACGCACCACCCGCTCCAATTCGACCCAATGAAATTGCAGTGCGGCAAAGGGGTTGGTTGCCAGTTCACGGCCTTTGCGACTGTCGTAATTGGTAAACCAGACGATGCCCCTCGCATCAAAGCCCTTGATCAAGACCACCCGGGTAGAAGGCCGGCCTTCGGCGCTGACGGTGGCCAATGTCATCGCATTCGGTTCGGGCAACTGGCTGGCCAGCGCCTCGTCGAGCCATTGCTTGAATTGAAGCGTTGGCTCGCTGGCGGCGAGATCGACATCGAGTTCGCCCTGCTCATAGCTTTTGCGGAGGTCGGAAAGTTTGTTCATGGGCCGAAGTATGCGTCGATTTCATGCAGGGCCCGGCAAGCAGCCCATTCGTGATTTTTTCGACAAGAATATGGTTTTTAGGGAGAGTGGAAATCCTTAAGTATTGGACCCGATGTTGTGGAGCTTCGGCGCAGGTCATGCTATGGCCATGGCGGTTCAAAATGCCGATGCAATTTTTCAAGGACAAGACGGAATGATGAAACAGCGACCGGCTATCGTCGTGCTCGCCGCAGGGCGCGGCATGCGCTTTCATGGTGCAGGGCACAAGCTCGAACAGCAGCTCAAAGAGACAGGTGAAACCGTGCTCTCGGCCACTTTGGGTCATGCGCTGGAGACCGGCTTGCGCGTGGTCGTGGTGACCAGCGCAAGAATGGCGCCTGCGGCCAACCGGTTGATCGCCGCGCGCAATGTCGTGGTGTTGCCAGAACTCGACAGCCATGGCCGACCCAATCCTGAAGGCATGGGCTATTCGATCGCTGCGGGTGTCAGCGCCAGTGGCGATGCGTACGGCTGGCTGATCGTGCCGGCCGACATGCCTTTGCTGCGCCCGTCCAGCATGCTGGCTGTTGCAAGCGCCCTGGAACAATATCCGATCGCCTTTGCCCAGCACCGCGGTCGTCGTGGTCATCCGGTGGGCTTCAGCGCCGAGCTCTACTCGGAATTGGTCGCGCTGCAAGGCGACGAAGGCGCGCGACGCATCCTGGCCCGTTATCCATCGCAGGCGATTGAAATCGATGATGCTGGCGTGCTGGTCGATGTCGACACGGTCGAGGATCTGGCGGCGCTGCAAGCCGGCTGAACAGGGACCCTCGGTTCTCGACCGGTTGGTAACCCGTTGGTAACCCGCTACGGGGTCAGTCGTTGTAATATGGTTACCTGTTTTTACAGAACCGAGTTACATCGACTGCCGCATGAACAAGATTCTCCTTGCCGTTACCTCACGCATTCGTCAGCGCAGCGCTGCCAGCCGTGAGCAGTACCTCGATGGATTGGCACAGATGTCCGGACGCAAACGCGGCATCGAACGCATCGGCTGCGCCAACATCGCCCATGCCGTGGCGGCGCTGCCAGCCAATGACAAGCTGCGCATCGTGGCCGAGAAAGCGCCGCATCTGGCGGTCGTCACCGCCTACAACGACATGCTGTCGGCGCACCAGCCCTATGCGGCTTATCCCGACCTGATCCGCGCCGAAGCAGCTCGCCATCAGGCAACGGTGCAGGTGGCAGGTGGGGTGCCGGCGATGTGTGACGGTGTGACGCAAGGTCTGCCGGGTATGGAGCTGAGCCTTTTTTCACGCGATGTGATCGCCATGTCGACGGCGGTGGCGCTGAGCCATGATGTTTTTGACGCGGCCTTGCTGCTGGGGATTTGCGACAAGATCGTCCCGGGTCTGCTGATCGGCGCCCTGCATTTCGGTCATCTGCCCTGTGTCTTCGTGCCCGCCGGGCCGATGAGCAGTGGCCTGTCAAACAACGCCAAATCGAAGGTGCGCGAGCAATATGCACAGGGCAAGGTCGGCCGCGACGAGTTGATGCAGGCCGAATCGGCGGCCTACCACGGCGCCGGCACCTGCACCTTTTACGGCACCGCCAACAGCAATCAGATGCTGCTCGAAGCGATGGGCTTGCATGTGCCGGGCGCTGCCTTCGTGCACCCGCAGGATCCGCTGCGCGATGCCTTGACCCGTGAAGCGGTGCGCGCGGCTTTGGCGATCACGGCGAAGGGCGGGCGTTACACGCCGATCGGGCGCCTGGTCGACGAGCGTGCGATCGTCAACGCGATGGTGGCTTTGCTGGCGACCGGCGGATCGACCAATCACCTGATCCACTGGGTCGCCGTGGCGCGCTCTGCCGGCATCCTGATTGACTGGACCGATTTTTCCGATCTTTCAGGTGCAACGCCGTTGTTGACGCGCATCTATCCGAACGGCTCGGCCGATGTGAACCAGTTCCAGGCCGCGGGTGGCCCGGGCTTTGTGATCCGCGAGTTACTCGATCACGGCTTGATGCATGAAGATGTGCTGAGCGTGGCAGCGCCGTCCTTGCGGCCTTATGCGCGCCGGCCTCTCCTGGCTGATGACGGCAACTCGGTCTTCTGGCAGGACCTGCCAGCTGCCAGCAATGATGAGCAGGTCGTGCGCCTGGCTTCCGCGCCATTCAGCGACAGCGGTGGTCTGAAACTGCTGGCCGGCAATCTGGGCCGGGCGGTGATCAAGATTTCAGCAGTGCCCGAAGAGAATCACCTGATCGAAGCGCCGGCGCGCATTTTCGATAGCCAGGAAGACATGCTGGCGGCTTTCGACGCGGGTGAACTGGAGCGCGATGTCGTTGTTGTCGTGCGCTTTCAGGGTCCGCAGGCCAATGGCATGCCCGAACTTCACAAGCTGACGCCGCCCTTGGCAGTATTGCAGGGGCGTGGGTTCAAGGTCGCGCTGTTGACCGATGGGCGCATGAGCGGCGCTTCGGGCAAGGTGCCTGCAGCCATTCACATCAGCCCCGAAGCCTTGGCCGGCGGGCCGCTGGCCAAGCTGCGCGATGGCGATCGGGTGCGGCTCGACGCGGTCAGCGGAGAATTGCTGGCGCTGGTGCCTGCCAATGTCTGGGATGCCCGCGAATTGGCCGGCATTCCAGCCCAGCAATTGCGCAGCAACGGCCTGGGCCTCGGTCGCGATCTGTTCGCCGGCATGCGGCGCAACGTGCTGAGCGCCGAAGCAGGCGCGATCAGCTGGCTCTGAAGTAGGCCCAGAATAGACAACCTCAAATGACAAAAATGAACAATTTCACTCTTAGTCTGGCCGACCATGGCCCGGTGATTCCGGTCATCGTGATCCATCGGCTTGAAGACGCGGTGCCGCTGGCACGCGCTCTGGTTGCCGGCGGTGTGCGGGTGCTGGAAGTCACGTTGCGGACCCAGATCGCGCTGCAAGCAATGGAAGCAATCGCCCGCGCAGTGCCCGAGGCCATCCTTGGTGCTGGCACGCTGCGTTCGGTCGCTGATGTGACTGCGGCCAGGAACGCCGGTTGCCAGTTTGGTGTCAGCCCCGGCTATACCGAGGCCATCGGTACGGCCTGCCGCGAGCAGGGACTGCCGCTGCTGCCGGGGGTGTCGACGGCCAGCGAAGTAATGCTGGCCAATGCCGGGGGCTATGGCTTTTTGAAGCTGTTCCCGGCGGTGGCAGTCGGCGGCATCAATCTGTTGAAAGCGCTGGCAGGACCTTTCCCCGAGGTGCGCTTTTGCCCGACCGGTGGCATCACGGTGCAGACTGCGCCGCAGTTTCTCAGCCTTTCCAATGTGCTGGTCTGTGGCGGTTCGTGGCTGACGCCTCAGGACGCCGTTGACGCGGGCGACTGGGGCCGCATCACCGAATTGGCAGCTGCGGCCGGAGCGCTGCGGCTCAAGCCAAGGTGACGGTCACCGGCGCGTGGTCGCTGGGTCTTTCGTTCTTGCGCGGCAACTTGTCGATCGTGCAGGCGCTGACCCGGTCTCGCAGCGCTTGACTGACCAGGATATGGTCGATGCGCAGGCCCTGGTTCTTGCGGAATGCCAGGTTGCGGTAATCCCACCAACTCCAGCTTTTTGCTGGCTGTTCGAAGAGCCTGAATGCATCGGTCAGGCCCAGCCCCAGCAGGGCCTGGAAATGGGCTCGTTCCTGCGGCGTGCAATGGATCTGCCCGGCCCAAGTCACCGGGTCGTAGACATCGCGATCTTCGGGCGCGATGTTGAAGTCGCCCATCAGGATCAGCTCGGGGTGGGCTTTCAGTTCCTCGGCCACCCAGGCCTGCAGCGCGTCGAGCCAGGCCATTTTGTACTGGAACTTGTCGCTGTCTGGTGCCTGCCCATTGGGGAAATAGGCGCCGATGCAGCGAATGCCATTGACGCTGGCTGCGATCACGCGGGCCTGCGGGTCGTCGAATCCGGGAATATTCATGACCGGGTCGGTCGCATCGGTGCGGCTCAGCAAGGCCACGCCGTTGTAGGTCTTCTGGCCAAACCAATGGGCTTTGTAGCCGGCCGCTTCGATCTCGGCTGCGGGAAATTTGTCGTCGGTCTGTTTGGTCTCTTGCAGTACCAGCACATCGACCGGGTTGGCCGCCAGCCAGTCGAGCAGCTGCGGCAGGCGCACGGTCAGCGAGTTGACGTTCCAGGTGGCAAATGTCTTCAATTCAGAATCCCTCTCAATCAAGTTGGCAACAGGAAAGTCACTCTTGGCGCCGACCGGATTGTGCCCGCTTCGAGTTGCCGAGGTACGGGCCATTGAATGGAAAAGCAAGCGGCTGCAGCATGTTTGCAGCGACAGGCTTCAGCATCTTCTAAAATACGTCGATGAACATTCATCAAATGCAAGTCCGTTACCAGCCGACCGCTGATCGGGTGCTCTGGCAGGTACGCACCGGCGAAGGCGAGTTGGTAGGAGTCTGGCTGACAAGGCGTATGTTGCGTCAGTTGTGGCCGCACCTGAACCGGGTGACCACGATGTCAGGCATCACCAGGATGGCGCCGAATGCAATCGCTTCGCCTGAAGCACGTGAAATGATGGCGCAAGCGGCACGCTCCAGGCCGCTGGAGAATGCAAATTTTGAAACAGCCTTCGATTCGCAAGCGGCTTCGTTGCCGCTCGGGCCCGAGCCCTTGTTGCCGGAAGCCTATGACATCGGCCCCGGCAAGGGTGGTCATGGCGTGCATCTGGCAGCGCGCGA
>CANFIC010000157.1 GCA_947446685.1 Burkholderiales bacterium | reverse complement strand
CCCGACTGGCGGCGCGCGGACGTGCCAGGCCGCGGGCCTTTTCAGCCATGCTCAGCAAGGCAGCGCGGTCAAGCCCGCAGAGCAATTGATGCAGATGCTGCGCGGTCAACTGATCTTGTGGCAGGTCGACGGCAGCACCATGCTGGGCCATGAAGCGGGCGTTGTCGCGTTGGTGCGAAGTCGTGCTGAGCACCAGTGGCACCAGCAGCGAAGGCAGTCCGGCGGCACAGAGCTCACTGACCGTCACCGCACCGGCCCGGCAAATCACCAGATCGGCCTGGGCCAATTCTGTCGCCATATCGTCGATGAAGGGCCGCAAATCGCCCTCGACCGCGGCGTCTGCATAGGCCGCTTGCACTGCAGCGAAGTTGGCCAGTCCGGTCTGATGTACCACCAGTGGCCGCTGTTCTTGCGGCCATAAAGCCAGCGCTTGAGGCAAAGTCTGATTCAGCACCCGGGCGCCGAGCGAGCCCCCGACAACGAGCAGCTTCAAGGGCCCGCTGCGGCCGGCAAAGCGCTGTGCTGGCGGGGCCATTTCCTCGATCTCGGCGCGCACCGGATTGCCGGTCACCACGGCCTTGCGCGTCGAAGCGGCAGCAGCGCCGTCAAAGCCGAAGGCAATCCGCCGAGCAAACGGCTTCAATGACTGGTTGCTGAGCAACATCGCCGCATCGGCGTTGACCAGCAGCAGCGGCCTGCGCATCAACCAGGCCATCAGCCCGCCAGGCAGGCAGACATAGCCGCCCATACCCAGCACCGCATCGGCACGGCGCGTGCTCAAAACCTGCCGGCTTTGGACGAAAGCCTGGATCAACTTGAAGAGACCGAAGAAGGCATGTTTGAAGCCCTTGCCACGCAAACCGGCAAATGCCAGCCGATCGAGCGGCAGTCCGGTAGGCGGCACCAGCTTGTTCTCCATGCCATGCTCGGTACCGAGCCAGCTGACGCTCCAGCCGCGCCGCATGATTTCCTCGGCCACGGCCAGACCGGGAATGATGTGACCGCCCGTCCCCGCGGCCATGATGACGAGGTGGCGGGTCATGCGCGGCCTCCGCGCATCAGTTGCCTGTTCTCAATATCAATGCGGAGGACGATGGCGAGGGCGACGCAGTTCATCAGGATGGCGGAGCCGCCAAAACTCATCAAGGGCAGGGTCAGGCCTTTGGTCGGCAGGGCGCCGAGGTTCACACCCATATTAATGAAGGCCTGGCCACCCATCCAGATGCCGATGCCCTGCGCATACAAACCCGCGAAGATCCGGTCCAGGGCGATCGCCTGGCGACCGATGTGGAAGAGGCGGCGCGAAATCCAGAAAAAGGCGCAGATGACGATCGCGACGCCGACAAAGCCGAGCTCTTCGCCGATCACGGCGAGCAGGAAATCGGTATGTGCTTCAGGTAGGTAATGCAGCTTCTCGACACTCGACCCCAATCCCTGGCCGGTCCATTCGCCACGCCCGAAGGCAATCAATGAATGAGTCAACTGATAGGCTTTTCCCTGCGCGTATTTCTCGTCCCAGGGATTCAGGTAGGCGAAGATACGTTCACGGCGGAAGTCGCTGAAGGTGATCATCAGCACAAAGGCTCCGACCAGCACCGCAACAATCAAGGCGATCATGCGGCCGTTGACACCACCAAGAAACAGGATACCCATCGCGATCGCCGCGATCACCATGAAGGCACCCATATCCGGTTCGGCCAGCAACAGCACACCGACAACCGCCAGCGCTGCTGCCATCGGCCAGACCGCCTGGATGAAGTTCTCCCTGGCTTCCATCTTGCGCACCATATAGCTGGCGGCATACATCGCGATCGCCAACTTGGCCAACTCGGATGGCTGGAAATTGATCACCCCCAGCGGCAGCCAGCGGCGCGCGCCGTTGACGCCTTTGCCGATAAAGGGAATCAGCACGATCACCAGCAGCACCAACGAGACCACGAACAGCCATGGTGCGGCCCGTTCCCAGTAGGCCACCGGCAACTGCATGACGGTCAGCGCTACCAGCAGCGACAGCAGGATCGACAGCACATGGCGCAAGAGGAAATGGGTTGGCAGGTAATGATTGAACTTGGGGTTGTCGGGCATCGCGATCGACGCCGAATAAACCATCAACAAGCCCAGGCCCAGCAAGGCGAGCACGACCCAAACCAGGGTCTGGTCAAACCCTGCCAGCTTGGTCGGCTGACCTGTGCCGACATTGACCCAATCGCGCACCGGGACATCTCCCGCCGGAGCACCTGACCAGCGCGCTTTCAGACGCGAGGAAAACTCCCTGATGGAAAGCATGGCGCTCATGCGGCGATTCCCTGTTCCTGCGCCAAGGACTGCACGGCTGCGACAAAGACTTCGGCGCGATGTTCGTAATTGCGGAACATGTCGAGGCTGGCACAGGCCGGACTCAACAACACCGAGTCACCGCTATGCGCTTGCGCCACGCACCATTCGGTGGCTGCTTCAAGCGAAGGCAAAAATTCCAGCAGCACATGGCTGTCGCTGAGCGCCGCGGCGATCTGCTTTGCATCGCGCCCGATCAGCGCGATTGCTCGGGCGTAGCGAGAAACCGGATCCGCCAAGGGACTGAAGTCCTGACCCTTGCCGTCGCCACCGAGTATCAGCAGCAGCTTGGCCGGCGTCCGGTCCAGCCCCAGGCCGCTGATCGCAGCGACGGTCGCGCCGACATTGGTGCCCTTGGAGTCGTCGTAGAAATCGACACCATTGATCGTGCCGATATGTTCGACCCGATGCGGCTCGCCCCGGTATTCACGCAAAGCATGCAGCATCGGCGCCAGTGAACAACCGGCAGCGGTAGCCAGGGCCAGCGCAGCCAAGGCGTTGGCCGAGTTGTGGCGGCCGCGCACCCGCAAGGCGTCGGCTGGCATCAGGCGCTGCAGCGATATGTCCTCGGGCTCAACCTGTTTGCTTTTGAAAGTCTCGTCGACTTCCCTAGCACGCACCAGCCAGGACATGCCGCCTTCCTGAACCAAGCCGAAATCGCCCGGATGCTGCGGTGCGTTCAGTCCGAATCGAACCACTTGTCGTCCCACCAGCTTGGGGCGACCCCGCAAGGGTTTGACCAGCAAGGGCGCCGGCACCAGCGCCTCGACCCTTGGATCGTCGCGATTGACCACGATGATGGCCTGCTCACCAAAAATTCTTGCCTTGGCCTTGATGTAGGCAGGCATGTCGCCATGCCAGTCGAGGTGATCCTCGGTCAGGTTCAACAATGCAGCCGCACTGGCCTCGAAACCTTGCACGCCATCGAGCTGGAAGCTTGACAACTCGAGCACCCAGACCTCGGGCAGGTACAAGAACGAAGGCCCTTTGGGCAACGGCGGCTTGATCGGCAGTGGCGCTTCATCGAGCATCGCATCGACCTGCTCGAGCGTGGTCAACTCGGCCTCGACGATCTCCTTCTCGGGCGCTGCGACCGCGAGTGGTTCCTGATCGAGCGCCACAGACAGCGTCGTCAGCATGCTCGGCCCGACATTGCCGGCCATCGCGACGCGTCGCCCGGCGCGTTCGACCAGCAGCGCGGTCATGCAGGTCGTCGTGGTCTTGCCATTGGTGCCGGTGATGGCCAGCAGTTGCGGCGCATAGCCCCGCTCCTGCTTCAGATCAGCCAGCGCCTGTGCGAAGAGATCGAGTTCCCCCTGCACCGCCAAGCCCTGCTGTCTGGCCGAGCCGAGCAGCGCGGCGATGCGCAGGTCACGCGGGGCCAGGCCCGGGCTCTTCAGCAGCAATTGCACCTCGTCGAGCGCCTGCTCTTCCAGCAAGCCGCTGAAGAACTCAACCTCTGGCAGGTCCGTGCGAAGGCGCTCGAGCTGCGGTGGCTGCTCGCGCGAATCCCAGACCCGCGCTTGCCCGCCGCAGCGCTGGACCCAGGCCGCCATGGCCAGACCGGAGTCACCCAGCCCCAGCACCAGCACCTTGAGTCCTTGCAGATTCTTCATCGCGTCAACGCAGCTTCAAGCTGGCCAAGCCAACCAGACACAGGAGCATCGTGATGATCCAGAAGCGCACGACGACTTGCGATTCCAGCCAGCCTGATTTTTCAAAATGATGGTGCAAAGGCGCCATCTTGAAGATGCGCCGCCCGACACCGTATCTCTTTTTCGTGAACTTGAACCAGCTGACCTGGATGATCACCGACATCACCTCGGCAACGAACACGCCGCCCATGATGCCCAGCACGATTTCCTGGCGCGTGATGACGGCCAGCGTACCGAGGGCGCCGCCGAGCGACAGCGCGCCGACATCGCCCATGAAAACCTGGGCGGGATGGGTGTTGAACCAGAGGAATGCCAGGCCGGCTCCGGCCATCGCGGCGCAGAAAATCAGCAATTCGCCAGCCCCGGGGATATAGGGCAGCAACAGGTATTTGGCGAACACCGAAGAGCCGGTTACATAGGCAAAAAGGCCCAGGGCCGAGCCGACCAGCACCACCGGCATGATTGCCAGACCATCGAGGCCGTCAGTGAAATTGACTGCGTTGCTGGTTCCGACGATGACGAAATAGGACAAGGCGATAAAGCCGAAAACGCCCAGCGGATAGCTGACCGTCTTGAAAAAGGGCAAAAGCAGGCCCGCTTTGGGGGGCAGGTCGGTCGAAAAGCCGCTGGTGACCCAGCGCGTGAACAACTGCAGAACGCCAACGATCGATGTCTCCGAAACGCTGAAGGCCAGATAAAGCGCGGCGATCAGCCCGATCAGTGACTGCCAGAAAAACTTCTCGCGGCTGCGCATGCCTTCAGGGTTCTTGTCGACCACCTTGCGCCAATCGTCGACCCAACCGATGGCGCCGAAGCCCATCGTCACCAGCATCACGATCCAGACAAAGCGATTGCTCCAGTCGAACCAGAGCAGAGTCGACACGCCGATACCGATCAGGATCAGCACCCCGCCCATCGTCGGCGTGCCGTTCTTGGACAGATGCTGCTCGACGCCATATTGACGAATCGGCTGGCCGATCTTCATTTCGGTCAAGCGCCTGATCACCCAGGGACCGAAAGCAAGCCCGATCAGCAAGGCGGTCATCGCTGCCATCACCGCACGGAAGGTGATGTACTGGAAGACCCGCAAAAACCCCATCTCGGGGTAATGGGCCTGCAGCCATTGCGCCAGGCTAAGCAGCATGTTGTGCTCCGACCGGCTCGTTCTGCAAAGCAGCGACGACTTGTTCCATGCGCATGAATCTGGACCCCTTGATCAAAATATTTCGCACCTTGGGCGCATCAGGCAAAGCCGCGGTCAACGCAGCGGCATTGTCGAAATGTCTGGCCTTGCTGCCAAAAGCAGCGGCGGCATCGGCTGCTGCGCTGCCGGCGGTCCACAGTGCGGCAAGTCCGCGGGCTTGTGCATAGGCGCCAACTTCAGCGTGGAATGCCGGCCCCTGGTCGCCAACTTCACCCATGTCGCCGAGTACCAGCCAGGACAGGCCCGGCAGTCCGGCAAGCAAGTCGATCGCGGCGCGAACACTGTCGGGGTTGGCGTTGTAGCTGTCATCAATCAGGGCCACCGGCTGGCCATCGCGCACCAGGGTCTGCAGTTGCGAGCGGCCCTTGACCGGCTGGAACTGCTCCAGGCCCGCGACAATCGCCGCCAGCGGCGCGCCCGCAGCCATGGCGCAAGCCGCTGCCGCGAGGGCGTTGCGGACATTGTGCTCACCGGCCACCTTCAGCAACAACCGCGCAGAGCCAGCAGGAGATTGCAATTGCAGCGTCCAATGGCCGGCGGCCGCCCAAGTTGCGTTGCCGAGTACAGCAGCCTGGCCCTGCAGCGCGAAGCTGATGACATGGCGCGGTCCCGCCAGCTGCTGCCAGATCGGTGCGCAGGGATCTTCGGCCGGGAATACCGCGACGCCATCCGGGCCAAGCGCTTCGATCACGGCACCGTTTTCGCGCGCTGCAGCCTCTACCGTCTGCAAGAACTCCTGATGTTCGCGCTGCGCGTTGTTCACCAAGGCCACCGTCGGCGCCACCATCGCTGCCAGCGGCGCGATCTCGCCGGGATGGTTCATGCCGAGTTCAAGCACTGCAACACGGTGCTGCAGCGTCTCGTTCTGCCGCAGGCGCAGCAAGGTCAGGGGCACGCCAATGTCATTGTTGAAATTGCCTGCCGTGGCCAGCGCATGGTTGCCCTGCCACTCAAACAGGATGCTGGCGATCATCTGCGTCACCGTTGTCTTGCCATTGCTGCCGGTCACTGCGATCAAGGGCAGGTCAAAACGACGGCGCCAGGCGGCAGCCAGCAGCCCCAGCGCGACTTTCACATCGGGCACCAGAATGCCGGGCAGACCAGTCTCGGCAAGACCATGCTCGGCCAGCGCAGCGACGGCTCCGGCTGCGGCTGCCTGGGGCAAAAAGTCATGGGCATCAAAGCGCTCGCCGCGCAAGGCGATGAACAGGTCGCCAGGTTGCAGACTGCGCGTGTCGCTGTGCACACGGATGATGTCGATGTCGCCATCGCCGACCAAGGTCGCAGTTGGCAATGCGGACAACAGCAGTTGATGGGCTTGCGCCAGCGTCATCATCGTCGTCATAGCCCGGCCCTCGACAGCAGCGCCTGGCGGGCTTCTTCGAGATCAGAAAAATGCCTGCGCAAGCCGGCCGATTCCTGGTACTCCTCATGCCCCTTGCCAGCCAACAGCAGCACGTCGCGCCGGTCGGCGCCGAGTACGGCCTGCAAAATCGCAGCGCGCCGATCGGGTTCGATCAAGGGACGCGCTGCAGCAGGCAAGCCCGCAACAATGCTGGCGATGATGGCTGCCGGATCTTCATGGCGCGGGTTGTCGCTGGTGATGGTGACCCGGTCGGCCAATCGGGCCGCAATCGCGCCCATCAACGGCCTCTTGGACTGGTCGCGGTTACCGCCACAGCCGAACAGGCAATGCAGATCACCGCCGCGCGCCGCCGTCAGCGGCTTCAAGGCATTCAGCGCTTTTTCAAGCGCGTCCGGCGTGTGGGCATAGTCGACGACGACTTGCGGCAGCTCCCGGCCGTTGCCAACTCGCTGCATCCGCCCGGGCACCGGAGTCACTCGGCCGATCACTGCAACGATCGAAGCCAGCGCATGCCCAAGCGCCCGCAAGCCCCCGATCACAGCGAGCAGATTGGCCACATTGAATTCACCGATCAAGCCGGTTTCGATCAAGACCGGCAAGGCGCCCTGCTCCTGCAAGGTGAACGCCACGCCGCCGGTGCGGTAATGCAGCGAATGCGCGTTCAAGCGCGCTGGTGTTTCCAGCCCATAGGTCCAGACTTCGAGACGCCCGGCCAATTCGACAGCCAGCTCGGCGCCTTTGACGTCATCGAGGTTGATCACGGCCGCTTGCAAACCCTCGAAGTCAAACAGCTGACGCTTGGCCGACCAATAGGCCTCCATCCCTTGGTGATAGTCGAGATGGTCTTGGCTGAAGTTGGTGAACAAGGCCACCCGCACCGAAAGGCCCGCCAGCCGCTGCTCGATCAGGCCGATCGACGAGGCTTCGATCGCGCAGGCCTTGAAGCCCTGATCCGCCATCGAGCGCAAGGCCGATTGCAACTTCACCGGGTCGGGCGTGGTGAGCCCGGTTTCTTCGATCCTTGCAGGCTGGTCGGGGCTTGGCGGCTCGCCAATCCCGAGCGTGCCGATGACGCCGCAGCGTTGACCCAGCAGCGCCAAGGCCTGCGCGAGCCACCAGGCACAGGAGGTCTTGCCATTGGTGCCGGTCACGGCCAGCACCGCGAGCGCATTGGAGGGCATCTCGTAATAAGCCGCTGCGACCCGCCCGGCTTGCGCCTTCAAGTCGGCCAGCGAGGCGACCTGTGCAGCAGGAAATCCGAATTCTTCAACGCCCTCGGCTTCGACCAGGCAGACGGCAGCGCCTGCGGCCAAGGCTGCGGGCACGAACTTGCGGCCGTCACTGACATGACCGGGCCAGGCGATGAAGGCGTCACCGGCCCGGACCAGGCGGCTGTCGGTCTGCAAACGGCCACAACCCTTTTGCTGCAACCAGCCTGCTGCAGCCTCGGGAGATTGGAGTCGGGCGACCATGGCTCAGAAGCTCTCTTCGACCGCTTGCAGCTTCTGGTTCGCGACGATCTGCGACTTGACATCCAGATCAGGCGGCACGCCCAGCAGGCGCAGGCTTTGTGCCACCACCTGGCTGAACACCGGGCCCGCGACCTCGCCGCCAAAATGACCACCGGTCGTCGGCTCGTCGACCATCACCGCAACGATGATGCGCGGTTTGTTGATCGGCGCGATACCAACGAACCAGGATCGATATTTGTGGCCGGCATAGCCCTTGCCTTCCTGCTTTTGCGCCGTGCCCGATTTGCCGCCGACGCTGTAGCCACTGACCTGCGCTTGCGGAGCGGTACCGCCCGGACCTGCGGCCAATTGCAGCATTTCACGCAATTGCAGCGCGGTCTTCGGCGAAAAGACCTTGATGCCATGAACCATTTCACCGGCGGGCTTGTG
>CANFIC010000156.1 GCA_947446685.1 Burkholderiales bacterium | reverse complement strand
GACCACCAACACCCAGCCGGTGATGCTGACCGCAGGCATCGCTTGCTACCGCGCCTGGATTGCCGAGACCGGCCTGGTCCCTGCCGCAGCGGCCGGGCATTCGCTGGGCGAGTACACGGCGCTGGTAGCAGCCGGTGCCTTGAGCTTGGCCGAGGCCTTGCCCTTGGTGCGGTTTCGCGCCGAGGCGATGCAGGCGGCGGTGCCGGTCGGCGTCGGTGCGATGGCGGCGATCCTGGGTCTGGAAGCGCAAGCGGTACGTGACGGCTGCGCGCTGGCTGCCGCGGCATCGGGCGAAGCGGTTGAGGCGGTCAATTTCAATGATCCGAAGCAGACGGTGATCGCGGGTACCAAGGCGGGCGTCGACAAGGCTTGCGAAGTCTTGAAAGCCGCCGGCGCCAAGCGCGCCTTGCTGCTGTCGGTGTCGGCACCGTTCCATTCGAGCTTGATGAAACCAGCGGCTGAAGCGCTCAAGCTCAGGCTCGCCAGCACCGGCTTTTCAGCGCTGCAGTTCCCGGTGATCAACAACATCGACGTGGCTTCAGTTGCCGACGCTGCGGGCCTGCGCCAGGCGCTTTATGCCCAGGCCTTCGGCGCGGTGCGCTGGGTCGAGGTGGTGCAGGCTTTGAAGGGCCTGGGGCTGACTCATATCATCGAGTGCGGGCCCGGCAAGGTGTTGGCCGGCATGATCAAGAGAATTGACGCCGACATCGTGACGGCAACGGTACTCGATCCGGCAACGCTGGCGCAAGCGCGCGAGCTGCTGGGCTGAAAGGCAAAGCAATGACTGACCCAACAAGCAAGCGCCAGGTCGCGCTCGTCACCGGCGCCAGCCGCGGTATCGGCCGCGCGATTGCGCTGACGCTGGCCGAGCAGGGCTATATCGTCATCGGCACCGCGACCAGCGAGGTCGGAGCCGCCGGCATCAGCGCGGCCCTGGCGCCCCATGGCGGCCGCGGGTTGCTGCTTGACGTCAACGATGCCCCGGCAGTCGAAGCGGCCATTGAAGCGATCATCAAGCTCGATGGCGGCCTGCAGGTGCTGATCAACAATGCCGGCATCACCCGCGACACCTTGGCGATGCGCATGAAGGATGAGGACTGGGATGCGGTGCTCGACACCAACTTGAAGGCCGTGTTCCGCATGAGCCGGGCCGTGATGCGCTTGATGATGAAGCAGCGCTATGGCCGCATCATCAACATCACTTCGGTCGTCGGTGCTTCGGGCAATGCGGGCCAGGCCAATTACGCAGCGGCCAAGGCCGGCGTGGCCGGCATGACGCGCGCGCTGGCCCGGGAACTGGGCAGCCGCGGCATCACCGTCAACTGCGTGGCTCCCGGTTTCATCGCCACCGACATGACCGAAAGCCTGCCCGAAGCCCAGAAACTGGCGCTGTTGGCGCAAATTCCTGTCGGCCGTTTGGGTGACCCTAGGGAAATTGCTGATGCGGTTGTCTTCCTCGCATCACCGAAGGCGGCCTACATTACCGGCACGGAGTTGCATGTCAATGGTGGCATGTACATGAACTGAAGTGAATTGCAGCAGCCGGGCATTTGCCTTGCTGCGCACCGGATTTGCCCGGCCGGTGAGGGCTCCAAATTGACTCGACGCTTGTCAAGCAAGCGAGTCGCTTCGGAGGCCTTAGAATCCCGGGCTGTTCCAGTCAAATTTTTTCCCGGAGAAGTCATGAGTGATATCGAAGCACGCGTCAAAAAAATCATTGCAGAGCAACTCGGAGTGCCTGAGTCTGATGTCACCCATGAGAAGGCTTTCGTTGCCGATCTGGGCGCGGACTCGCTCGACACGGTCGAGTTGGTGATGGCGCTTGAAGACGAATTCGGCATCGAAATCCCCGATGAAGAAGCCGAGAAGATCACCACCGTCCAATTGGCGATCGACTACGCAGTCAACAACCAGAAGGCCTGAGCTTCGCGCTCGGCCTTGGTCAACCGATTTTCCATAAACGCATGAGCCGTCGTCGCGTCGTCGTCACCGGTCTCGGCCTTGTCAGTCCCGTGGGTAGCACGGTGACCGAAGGCTGGGCCAATATCCTGGCCGGCAAGTCCGGCATTGACCGCATCACCCGCTTTGATGCCAGCGCCTTTTCCTGCCATATCGCAGGCGAGGTGAAGGGCTTCAATGTGGAGGATTACCTTCCTGCCAAGGAAGCGCGGCATATGGATACTTTCATCCATTACGGCTTTGCGGCATCGGTTCAGGCAGTGCAGGACGCGGGTCTGCGGACCGGCGACCAGTTGACTGAAGTCGAAGCCGAGCGCATCGGCGTGCTGGTGGGCTCGGGCATCGGCGGTTTGCCGCTGATCGAGGAAACCCATGGCGAGTTGATGGCGCGTGGCCCGCGTCGGGTGTCGCCGTTCTTCGTGCCGGCCTCGATCGTCAACATGATCTCCGGTCATGTGTCGATCAAGTTCGGCTTTCAAGGACCGAATCTGGCGATTGCCACTGCTTGTTCGACCGGCTTGCATTCGATCGGCATGGCCGCTCGGCTGATCGAATATGGCGATGTCGACGTGATGGTGGCCGGCGGCGCTGAAGCGACCGTGTCGCCGCTGGGTCTGGGTGGTTTTGCCTCAGCGCGTGCGCTGTCAACCCGCAACGACGATCCCGCGACCGCATCCCGTCCCTGGGACAAGGACCGCGATGGTTTCGTGCTCGGCGAGGGCGGCGGCGTGATGGTGCTCGAAGAATATGAGCATGCCAAAAAGCGCGGCGCCAAGATCTATGCCGAGCTGTCGGGCTTCGGCATGGGGGCTGATGCTTACCATATGACCGCGCCTTCGGTCGATGGCCCGAAGCGTTCGATGCTGGCAGCCTTGCGCAATGCCGGTCTGAACGGCGAGCAGATTCAATACATGAACGCCCATGGCACATCGACGCCCTTGGGTGATCTGAACGAAACCAATGCGATCAAGCTGGCCTTCGGTGCCCATGCCAGGGATTTGGTGATCAGCTCGACCAAGTCGATGACCGGCCATCTGCTCGGTGGGGCAGGGGGCATCGAATCGGTATTCACCGTGCTGGCGCTGCGCGATCAGGTCGCCCCGCCGACGATCAATATCTTCAACCAGGATCCCGAATGCGACCTGGATTACTGCGCCAACGAAGCGCGGCCGATGAAGATCGATTACGCCGCCAAGAACAACTTTGGTTTTGGCGGCACCAACGGAACCTTGATCTTCAAACGTTTCGTCTGAACTGCATCCCGTATGAGGCCCGAGGCCGGAATGCGGGACTGCTGATATGCCGCGCAGCTCGCCCGCTTTCGAAGTCGCCGTACGCAATCAGCCCAGGTTGCAACTGTTGATCGCGGCCCTTGTCTCCTGCGCTGCGACTTGCGCCTTGCTGGCAGTGATGGCGCATCAGCCCAAATTCTGGCCTTGGTTTGAGCTGGTGCTGCTTTGCGGCTTGCTGGCCTGGCGCATGGCACGAGTGACGCCACGTCAGCTGCAATGGGATGGTCAGGTCTGGCGCCTTGCCCCGGCCGGACTGAACGAGCCTGGCCCGGCCACTTCGATCGAGGTGGTGATCGACTTCGGATCCTGGATCCTGCTACGTGCCCGTGCAACTCAGGGCGTCAGTTTCAAACGCATCTACCTGCCGATGTCGCAGGCAGTCAATCCGGGTTCATGGGGTTTGTTCAGGGCCACGCTGTTTTCGGCCAAGACAGACCAATGAGTCATGTGGGTATTGCAACGGGGCTCTTGAATTTTTTCCGGAAGGCCCCAAAATCGGCGGGGTCCAGCGACTGGGGCAGTTCGACCCTGGTCATCGTTCCAATTCTTTTGTGAGCAGTCAAATGATGTCTCCACTGTCTGTCTCCCGGCTGTCGGCTGTCTTGCTGAGCTTGAGCCTTTTGATCTTGCCCGGTCAAGTGCCGGCACAGTCGCGCGACCTGCCGGATTTCACCGAGCTGGTCGAACGCGTCGGCCCGGCCGTTGTGAATATCCGCACCACCGAGCGCATGCGCACGGCCGCCGGCGCCAACGGCATGCCGGAAATCGACGAGCAGATGCAGGATTTCCTGCGCCGCTTTGGCATTCCGGTGCCGAATCAACGCCGCGGTGCCCCGCGTGGCGGAGGCGATGATGAAGCGCAGCAACCGCAGCGCCGAGGCATCGGTTCGGGCTTCATTCTCAGCGGCGATGGCTATGTGATGACCAATGCCCATGTCGTCGACGGGGCAGACGAGGTCTGGGTGACCCTGACCGACAAGCGCGAGCTCAAGGCCAAGCTGATCGGCGCCGATCGACGCAGCGACATCGCGGTGCTCAAGATCGAAGCGAGCAGCTTGCCGGCCGTCAAGATTGGCGATGTCAGCCGGCTCAAGGTCGGCGAATGGGTGATGGCCATCGGTTCGCCCTTCGGCTTTGACAACAGCGTCACTGCCGGCATCGTCAGCGCCAAGGCGCGTGACACTGGCGACTTCCTGCCATTGATCCAGACCGATGTCGCGATCAACCCGGGTAACTCGGGCGGGCCCTTGCTGAATATGCGCGGCGAGGTGGTCGGCGTAAATTCGCAGATCTACAGCCAGTCGGGCGGCTTCATGGGCATCTCTTTTGCGATCCCGATCGACGAAGCGATTCGCGTTTCGGACCAGTTGCGCGGCAGCGGTCATGTCGTGCGCGGCTTCATCGGCGTTGCACCGGATGACTTGAGCAAGGAAGTGGCCGAAGCGATCGGTCTGGGCAAGGCCTCGGGTTCATTGATCCGCAGCGTCAGCCCCGGCGGCGCTGCGGCCAAGGCAGGCATTGAAGCGGGTGACGTGATCACCAAAATCGACGGCAAGCAGATCGAAAAATCCACCGATCTGCGCCGTGTCATCGCCGGGATCAAGCCCGGTGCCAAGGTCAGCGTGCAGGTGTTCAGGCGCGGCGCTTACAAGGACTTGAGCATGACCGTCGGCGTAATGCCCGATGACCGGGCGCAGGCCGCAGGCGAGCCCGAGTCCAAGGGCGAAGCCAAGGCGACTGCCTTGTTCGGCTTGACAGTAGCTGACCTCAGCGAAGCGCAAAAGCGCGAACTGAAGGTCAGCTCGGGCGTTCGGGTCGAAACAGCATCGGGCGTGGCTGCCCGCGCCGGGCTGCGGCAGGGCGATCTGATCCTGTCGGTCGACAACACCGAAGTCAACAGCGCCAAGCAGTTTCAGGCGTTGTTGGCCAAGCTCGACAAAGCAAAGGTCATCAATCTGCTGGTGCGGCGCGAAGATGTGGTCAGCTTCGTCTTGCTGCGTCCGGCGCGTTGATCCACTCGTGGGAATAGCCCACCGCGGCTTTTGGCTACAATAGACCTCCAACAGGCAGCTGCCACGGCGCTGCCTGGAAGGCGCGTCACCGTTTCGACGTGCCTTTTTTGTTTCCGGCTTGCCGCTGACGCGGCCGCAACCGCTGCCCGGTTGAGGGCCTGCAACGCAAGGGCTGAAGTCCTTGTACCTCCAGCCGAGCCTCGCTAGACAACGCATGAATCACATTCGAAATTTTTCCATCATCGCCCACATCGACCACGGCAAGAGCACGCTGGCGGATCGCATCATCCAGCGCTGCGGTGGACTTTCGGATCGCGAGATGGAAGCGCAGGTGCTCGATTCGATGGACATCGAGCGCGAGCGCGGCATCACCATCAAGGCCCAGACCGCATCGCTGCAGTACAAGGCCCAGGATGGTCAGACCTACAACCTGAATCTGATCGACACCCCGGGCCATGTCGACTTCTCCTATGAAGTCAGCCGCAGTCTGAGCGCTTGCGAAGGCGCGCTGCTGGTCGTCGACGCCAGCCAGGGCGTGGAAGCGCAGACCGTGGCGAACTGCTACACGGCGCTCGAACTCGGCGTTGAAGTCGTGCCGGTGTTGAACAAGATGGACCTGCCCAACGCCGATCCGGAGCAGGCCAAGACCGAGATCGAGGATGTGATCGGCATCGACGCCGCCGACGCGATCCCTTGCAGTGCCAAGACCGGCATGGGCATCGACGAGATCCTCGAAGCCGTGATCGCGCGCATTCCGCCGCCGCAAGGCATCGTCGAAGCGCCGCTGCGGGCGATGATCGTCGACAGCTGGTTCGACAACTATGTCGGCGTCGTGATGCTGGTGCGGGTCGTCGACGGCACGCTGAAAAAAGGCGAACGCATCCGCATGATGGCGTCAAACGCCGTTTACCCGGCGGACAGCCTGGGGGTTTTTGCGCCGAAGTCCGAGCCGCGTGATCAGCTCAATGCCGGTGAGGTCGGATTCATCATCGCCGGCATCAAGGAGCTGCAGGCGGCCAAGGTCGGCGACACGGTCACGCTGGAAAAAAAGCTGCCCAACAATCTCGGCCCGGCGACTGAAGCTTTGCCGGGCTTCAAGGAAATTCAGCCACAGGTCTTCGCCGGGCTCTACCCGACCGAAGCGAGCGAATATGACCAGCTGCGCGATGCGCTGGAAAAGCTCAAGCTGAACGATTCATCGCTGCGTTACGAGCCCGAGGTGTCGCAGGCGCTGGGCTTCGGTTTCCGCTGCGGTTTCCTCGGCCTGCTGCATATGGAAATCGTGCAGGAACGGCTCGAGCGCGAGTTCGACCAGGATCTGATCACCACCGCACCGAGCGTCGTCTATGAAGTGCTGCTCGGCAGCGGCGAAGTGATCAAGGTCGAAAACCCGTCGAAGATGCCCGAGCTCGGCCAGATCGAGGAGATCCGCGAGCCCATCGTCACCGTGCACCTGTATATGCCGCAGGACTATGTTGGCCCGGTGATGACGCTGGCCAACTTGAAGCGCGGCAACCAGCTGAACATGGCTTATCACGGCCGTCAGGTGATGTTGACCTATGAGATGCCGCTGGCCGAAATCGTGCTGGACTTCTTTGACAAGCTCAAGAGCGTCTCGCGCGGTTATGCCTCGATGGACTACGAGTTCAAGGAATACCGTGCCTCCGATGTGGTCAAGGTCGACATCCTGATCAATGGCGACCGGGTCGATGCGCTCTCGATCATCGTGCACCGGGTGCAGAGCAATTTCCGCGGCCGCGGTGTGGCTGCCAAGATGCGCGAGCATATTCCGCGCCAGATGTATGACGTGGTGATCCAGGCAGCCATCGGCTCCAATATCATCGCGCGGGAGAGCATCAAGGCTTTCCGCAAGAACGTGCTGGCAAAATGCTATGGCGGCGATGTCTCGCGCAAGCGCAAGCTGCTGGAGAAACAAAAAGCCGGCAAGAAGCGCATGAAACAGATCGGTTCGGTCGAGGTGCCCCAGGAAGCGTTCCTGGCCATTCTGCAAGTTGATGATTAAAGAACAATTGATGAGTGCTCTGACTGGAATTCTCTACGCGGGCCTGATCGCCTATCTGGGCGGTTGGTATACCGGCTACTGGAGCGGCAATTTCTCCTTGCTGCTCTTCATCCTGACCTTGGTGACTTCGGTCTACTGGCTGGCCGAGCGCTTCCACTTTCTGCCGGGTCGCGCCAAAGCTGCGGCCGAGTTGCAGACCAATGACGCCAAGCGGCGCCAGTCGCTGGCAGCGCAAGGCATCGTGCGGGTCGACGGCGACATCGAAGGCGCGCGCCAGCAGATCCTGCAGCAGCCTTGGTGGCTGGACTGGACTGCGGGGCTGTTTCCGGTGATCCTGGCGGTGTTCTTTTTGCGCTCCTTCCTGTTCGAGCCGTTCAAGATTCCTTCGGGCTCGATGGTGCCGACGCTGCTGGTCGGTGACCTCATTCTGGTCAACAAGTTCCACTACGGCGTGCGCTTGCCGGTGATCAACAAGAAGATCGTCGCCAACAACGATGTGCAGCGTGGCGATGTGATGGTGTTCCGCTTTCCCGAAGACACCAGCATCGACTTCATCAAGCGCGTGGCGGCAATTCCCGGCGACGAGATCAGCTATTTGAACCAGCGCCTGTCGATCAACGGCAAAGAAGTCGCGGTTGAAGCGCAAGGTGATTTCTACGACGAAGACGCGATGGTCTATCGCCCCTTGTTCAAAGAAATGCTGGCGGCCAAGCCGCATCAGATGGTGGTTAATCCACAGCGCCAGCCGATGTTTCATCCGGATCGCAAGGGCGGCCCATTCCCGTTCCAGGACAACTGCAAGTACAGCCCCGAGGGCGTGACCTGCAAGGTGCCGGCGGGCTATTACTACATGCTCGGCGACAACCGTGACAACTCGCGCGACTCGCGTTTCTGGGGTTTCGTGCCGGACGAAAATATCGTCGGCAAGGCCTTCTTTGTCTGGATGAATTTCGGCAGCCTGAAGCGCATCGGTTCGATCAATTGAGGACCACCTGAAAAACGGGATTGACCCGTTGGCCGCGATGTCAACAATGCGTCGGGTGGAAAATCAGCAGCAGGGCCAGGCAGGTCAAATTAGTCAGCGAGGCATTGGTCTTGTCGGCCTATTGGGCTGGGTGTTGCTGCTTGCCGGTGCAGCAGTGTTGGCAGGGCGTTTGCTGCCGACTTTGCTAGAG
>CANFIC010000155.1 GCA_947446685.1 Burkholderiales bacterium | reverse complement strand
TACACCTACAAACTGGCAACCAAGCGCGAAAAGTACGATGTTGGCGCGACCTATGTAATGGACTCCAAATGGAGCCTCTCGGCCAGTACAAGGCATGAACTGAAGAACGGCGCGCAAGCCATTGGTCTGCCCTTCGTGACCACGAATGCGCAAGTCACGATTGCCAACCCGATCAGCTATGTCACCGACCAGGCGAACCTAGCGATCAGCTTCAAGGATGGCAAGGCCTACGGCGAACTGGCTTATTACTTGTCGAACTTCCACGACAACATCAGCAGCGTGCTGGTCGAGAACCCTTATTTCAGCAATAGCACGCCAAGCGTTGCCGCCACCACCGGCATCGTGACCTTCCCGTTCCCGGCTGACGCCAGGATCAGCACGATGCCCGACAACAAGTTCCAGCAGTACACGCTGAATGGTGGCTATAACTTTTCCCCTGCGGTGAAGTTCTCGGGCAATCTTTCCAGCGGCCGCGGCACGCAGAACCAGAGCTATATGCCGCCGGGCACCGGTGCTTGGGAGACGGCACCGGCTGGCGCTTTGCCGCAGAACTCGCTCAATGGCTTGGTCAAGTACAGCAGCGCGCTGCTCAAGCTGACGCTCAAGCCGATGCGTGATCTGCAGGTCGTGGCAGCCTACAAATTCGACGAACGCGATAACCAGACTGCGTCGAATCTGTACAGCTTCCGCGACACCGATCAGCAGACCACGACGGTGACCGGGGCTGCCAACGGTTCGATCGTGTTGCCCAACGGCTTGGTCGGCCCGACGGTGCTTGGCGGACTGTCGACCAATTCAAGCTTGTGGAACCTGCCATACAGCAAGAAGGTCAGCCAGGGCAATCTGGATCTGGACTACCGTCTGGCGCGTGGTCAAGCGGTGAAGCTGGCGCTTGAGTCGCAAAAGCTCAGTCGCTGGTGCAACACGCCCAATGCGCCGGCCACCTCGGTCAATTTCTGCATCAACTCGCTGGGCTCGTCGGAGAAAACAGCGCGCCTAGACTATCGCAACAATATGCTGGAAACGCTCTCGGGCCGGATCAGCGTTGCCCATAGCTCGCGTACCGCAGACAGCTACAACACGGATGTGGCCGAATATGCGCAGGACATCCTGACGCGTTTCAACATGACCGACCGCACAAGGAACCGGGTCAGGGCTTCGTTGAACTGGGCACCGACCGATGCACTGGATTTCGGCTTGAATGTCGGTGTGACCAAGGATGATTACGTCCTCGGCCGGAATCCGCTGGATACCGCGCCGGCGACGCTGCCGGCCGGCAGTTCAGGCTTGACCCAGCTTCTGGGTGTGCAGTCGTCGAAGACTCAAAGCGTTTCGCTGGATGCCGGTTACCGCGCCAGCGACACCCTGAACTTCAACGCTTACTTCACCAAGGAAGACATCAATCAGTTGTTGAAGGCCAATGGTGGTACCAGCTATGCGGCCGCATCGTCGACGGTGACACCGCCTGACTGGGCGGCCGATATGGTCGACCAGGTCCGCACCTTCGGGTTCGGTGTCAAGGCGACCGAGTTGCATGGCGGCAAGGTCGAGTTGATCGGTGACTTCGTCCGGGTCCGTTCATCGAATCCTTATGGCATGAGCGCTTCGACGCAATATGCCTTCAGCACTTCGGCCACGGCGCCTACTGCGACGATGACTGCAGCAGCTTATGCCGCCGGCATCAGCATGCCGCCGACCTATGCTGACTCCGACACGCTCAAGTTCGGCTTGAAGTACGAGCTGAACAAGACCTCGGCGATCCGGCTGTCCTATGTCTATCAGAAGCTCGCCAGTGCCGATCCGATCCTTTACAACGGCTTGCAGGCCGGCGCTGCAAATGCCATGGTGTCAGGAAGCGCAACGGCCAAGGTCAACGGGACGGCAGTGACGATCAACAACGTCTACGCGATCTCGGCCTTGATGCCGACCAACGAGCAGGCGCCGAACTACAGCATCACGGCCATCGGCATTGCCTATATCTACAGCTTCCGCTGATCCGGTACGGTTAGCAAAGCTTTGCAAATCATGACTGGCTGAACCAGCATCTGCCGCCCGGGCCTTCAGGTCCGGGCGGCTGTTTTACTCATTGAGGTGGAAAATTGGACAAGCAAAAAAATGGCTGGATCGCACGGACCTGGGCCGGCCTGAGGAAGCCTTCGGTCAAATATTCATTGCTGACCTTGCTGGTGACTGGCTTTTTCAGCGGGATCATCTTTTGGGGTGCCTTCAATACCGGCATGGAAGCCACCAACACGATGTCTTTTTGCATCAGCTGCCATGAGATGCGCGACACCGTCTATGTCGAGTACAAGGAGTCGGTCCATTACAAGAACCGTTCGGGCGTGCGTGCGATCTGCTCCGATTGCCATGTGCCCAAGGACTGGACCCATAAGTTGATCCGCAAGTCCAAGGCCAGTCTCGAGGTCTGGGGCAAGATGATGGGGCATATCGACACGATGGAGAAGTTCGAAGCCAAGCGGATGCAACTGGCTACCAACGAATGGGAGCGGATGAAAGCTTCAAATTCAGCCGAATGTCGCAATTGCCATGACTTCGATGCGATGAGCGGTCAGGTTCAAAAGCAGACGGTCTACAAGAAGCATATGGCGGCCAAACTTGAAGGCAAGACCTGCATCGACTGCCATAAAGGCATCGCGCATCATCTGCCCAAGGAATACAGCAATCCTGAAGACGAGGAGTGAGCGAAGCGGCGGCGAGACTGCCGCTTCGGCTTGCAGCCGGCTAGAAGCTCAAGCCCGACCAGCTTGCAAGACCTGGCCGTTCAAAGGCGTTGGAGGTACGCCGCCGGTCAGGACCGCGATCAGGTTGTCGGCTGCCAGGTCGGCCATCGCCAAACGGGTCTTGACGGTGGCGCTGGCAATATGTGGGGTCAAGACGATGTTTGGTAGCGTCAACAGGACCGGGTTCACCGCCGGTTCGCCTTCGAAGACATCCAGGCCCGCTGCGGCGATTTGATGCTTGCGCAAGGCTTCGGCGAGCGCCACCTCGTCGACGACGCCGCCACGCGCGATATTGGTCAGCGTTGCCGTCGGTTTCATCAAGGCGATTTCGGCCGCACCGATCACATGGTGCACCGCAGGACTGTAGGGCAGGACCAGCAGCAGATGGTCTGATTGCTGCAGCAAGGCCTCTTTGCTGACATAGCGCGCACCACTCTCCTGTTCGAGTTCAGGCGCCAGGCGGCTGCGGTTGTGATAGATCACCTGCATGCCGAAGCCCAGGGCGCCGCGCTTGGCAATCGCCCGGCCGATCCGACCCATGCCCAGCAAACCCAGCGTGGTGCCGTGGACATCGCTGCCGGCCAGCAGGTCAACCGTCCATTTATTCCACTCGCCGCGGCGCAAGAAATGCTCGCCCTCGGCCATTCGGCGGGCTGCGGCCATCATCAAGGCAAAGCCGAAGTCAGCAGTCGTTTCGGTCAGGACATCGGGCGTATTGCTCGCCAGCACGCCGCGTGCGGTGCAGGCGTCGAGGTCGATATTGTTGTAGCCGACCGCCATATTGCAGACGGCCCGCAGTTGCGGGCAGGCGTCCAGCAACTCCGCATCGATACGCTCGCTGCCGGTGATGAAGGCGCCGTCCTTGCCTTGCAAGCGCGTGATCAACTCGGCCTTGCTCCAGAGCAGATCTTCCTGATTGGTCTCGACTTCGAAGTGCACTCGCAAACGCTCCAGCACGCTGTCGAAGACGCGCCTGGCAACCAGGATATTTTTTTTCATGTTTTGACCTCGATAGAAATTGCAAGCGGTGCTGGAACCGACGGGCTTGCGCCCTTGGTCACGCTGCCGGGGTGAAAGCCGCTGACGGCCAACATCACAAAAAAGCCGACGATATAGGCGACGACGATGAACCAGCCATGACGCAGCCATTGCCCGACCGAACGGCCTTCAGGGTACATGCTGCACAGCGCCACACCGGCGGATGAGCCGAACCAGATCATCGAGCCGCCGAAGCCGACCGCATAGGCCAGGAAGCCCCAGTCATAGCCGCCTTGTTTGAGGGCCAATGCCGTCAAAGGAATATTGTCAAAGACTGCCGACAAGAAGCCCAGGCCCAGCGCAGAGGGCCAGGAAGCCGGCGGCAGTTGTTCGACCGGCATCATCGAGGCGCACAGCACCAGCGAAAGCAGGAAGATCGACCCCTTGGTCGCGGCCGGCAGCAGACTCCAATCCGGCTTGCGCAAACCGGCCGTCAGCAGGATCGTCACCCATACCGCAGCACCCAGGAAGGGGAAGCTGTCAGCGACCTCGGTGAAACGGGTATTGACCAGCACATTGACGACCACGGCCGCCACCAGGATCAGCACGACGATCGTCATGCGTGCCCAGTCGATGCTGGCATTGGCCGTGGCGTCTTTCTGGATCGGCGAATGGGCTTGTTGCTTCAACGCGGCGGGAATCCCGAAGATCAGTACGGCCAGCCCGGAGCCGATGAAGGCCTTGGCGACTTCCATCGGTTGCACGCCTGCGATCCACATCATCGTCGTCGTGGTGTCGCCAACCACGCTGCCGGCGCCGCCGGCATTGGATGCAGCAACGATCGCGGCGAGATAGCCGATATGCACTTTGCGGTTGAAGATCTGGTTGGCAATCGTGCCGCCGATCATGGCGGCGGCGATGTTGTCAAGAAAACTTGAAATCACGAACACCAGCACCAGCAGCATGAAGCCGCCTTTCCAGTCGTCGGGCAGATAGCGCGGCAGCATCGCCGGCAAGGCGCTTTCTTCAAAATGCCTGGCCAGCAGCGCAAAGCCCAGCAAGAGCATGAACAAGTTGGCCAGGATGACCCATTCGGCGCCCAGATGCAGGCCGAATCCGGCCAGCCCGGCGCCTGTCTTGAAGGGCGAGAAAAAGATCTTGTAGAGCGCCAGTCCGGCGACACCAACCAGCGCTGTGCGCAAGGTGGAATCGTGGAATAGCGCGACGCCAGCCAGTATGGCGGCAAAGAAAATGAACTCGAGCGGAATGGCTGCCAGCGTCGGGCCCGCAAAGGCTGGGCCGCTAGCCGATGCGCAGGCCGGGCCGGCCAGCAGCAGGATGGCCAGCAGGCTGGCAATTTGAGGCAGCTTCATCTTGTTCCTTTGCTTGTGTCTGATTGAAACCGGGCTTGCATCAGTCCTGATGAAAGCGTGCGAACTCGGTCACCGGCGCGCGGTCAGTCACCAGGCTGTTTTCGATCGCCAGCGGATCGGCGAAACCAAGCGCCATGCCGCAGACCAGCATTTGCTCAGGACCGAATTGCAACTCGTCTGCGATCAAACGGTGGAACTGGGTGAAGGCCGCTTGCGGACAGGTATGCAGGCCTCTGGCCCTTGCTGCCACCATGATGTTTTGCAGGAACATGCCGTAGTCCAGCCAGCTGCCCTGCTGCATCAACCGGTCGATGCTGAACATCAATCCGACCGGGGCATCGAAGAAGCGATAGTTGCGGGCATGCTGTTTATGCATGCCTTCCCTGTCAGTCTTTCCCAGACCCAGCAAGCCATAGAGATCCCAGCCGACCTTGCGGCGCCGGTCGATATAGGGGGAGGCCCATTGGCTCGGGTAATAGGCATATTCCTCGCGGTGGCTGGCGGCTTCAACCGGGTCTGCATGGGCTTTGATGATGCGATCGCTCAGGCGCTCCTTGGCCTGGCCGGTCAGCACATGGACCTGCCAGGGTTGTGTGTTGGTACCGGATGGCGCGCGCGCAGCAATTTGCAGGATCTCCTCGATAGTCTCGCGGGGTACTTCAGTCGGAAGAAAAGCCCGCATTGAATGGCGGCTGGTGATCGCTGCATCGACTGCAGCCCTGGCCTCGGGGGAGGGTTTTTCAAACTTGTTCAAAGGGTCAATCCTTTCAAGGCGAGCAAATAGGTATCGGGCAAGACGGGCACCGGCCGGCGCTGGTCTCGGTCGACATAGACATGGATCAGATGTCCGAGGGCGGCGCAAAGTTCTACTCCTTCGGCAAACAGTCCGATCTCGTAGCGCACGCTCGAGCGACCCTGCCGGCCGACTCTGAGACCAGCATCTATGCGTTGCGGATAGGCCAATGAGTCAAAAAAGTTGCAATGGGTTTCGACCACCAGGCCAATCACCGTCCCGGCATGGATGTCGAGCGCGCCGGCAGCGATCAGGTATTGGTTGACCGCCGTGTCGAACAGGCTCAGGTAGACGACGTTGTTCAGGTGGCCGTAGATGTCGTTGTCCATCCAACGCGTCGTCAGCGGTTCGAAATGTGCGAACGCGCTGCGCGGCTCGGCTTCGGGTCTTTTCATGGGGTCTATTCTTTCATCCCGCGGCGGCTAGCCGTGCACAGCGGACCACAACATTCGTCAGGGTATTCACTGAACGGCCTGTCGATGCTGCGATGACCGGACTCGGCGCGCTGCGGCAGGTAGCGCTCTGTCAAGGAAAAGTCGGCTCAACCCCCTTATTTGCTGCAGTGCAACAAAAAAAGCTTGCAAAGCTGAAAGATGTGTCTATACTTCGTTTTTGTTGCAGTGCAACATTAAATGCTGACGAAATAATTCGATCAGAAATCAACCCCGGGGTAGCCCCCGAATTAGGAGTGCTCCATGCTTACAGCTGAACAAGTCTTCGCCGCCCACAAAGCCAATCTTGATACCCTGTTCGGTTTGACGAACAAGGCCTTTGAAGGCGTCGAAAAGCTCGTCGAACTGAACCTTCAATTGGCAAAAACTGCCCTTGGCGAAGTCGCCGAAAACACCCAAGCCGTTCTGTCGGTGAAGGACGCACAAGAACTGCTGAGCCTGCAAGCCGCATTGCTGCAGCCGACCGCCGAGAAGGCCGCTGCTTACAGCCGCCATCTGTATGACATCGCCACCAGCACCAACTCTGAAGTGACCAAGCTGGCCGAAGCCCAATTGGCTGAAGTCCAGTCGAAGTTCACTGCTGTTGTTGACACTGCCGTCAAGAACGCACCGGCCGGCAGCGAGAACGCTGTTGCGCTGATGAAGTCGGCAGTTGCCGCAGCCAGCAACGCTTTCGAAAGCGTTCAAAAGGCCGCCAAGCAAGCCGCTGACGTCGCTGAAGCAAACTTCCAGAGCGCAACCAACTCGGTTGTCAAGGCATCGCAAACCACGACCCGTGGCAACAAGCGCGCTGCTGCAGCTGCTTGAATTGGAAAGTTCCGGCCGCTGATGTGGCCGGGCTGAATCCACTTAAAACCCGGTGCTTGCACCGGGTTTTTTCAATTGTGCGACCGCTTTTTTACGGCGGGCCTCAGCGTGTCTTGGCCTCAATGCGGGCGCGCAATTGCGGCAGCATGGCCAAGGTGGCCTCGCGTCCGACCTGGATGCTGTGGCGGCGGCTGCCGAAGTCGGCGCTGCCGACGCCGTCGAGCTTGGGCCGCAGCACCAGATCGGCGTCGCGCAGTTCGAAGTTGTTGATGCTGCGCCCCATGATGGAGAAAGTCTGCATCAGCATGCGCATCGCGTCGCCACCTGGTTTTTCTTCAGGCGGCGAAGTGATGTCAACCGCGATCACCAGATCCGCTCCCATCTGGCGCGCAAAGCGCACCGGCACCGGCGCCACCAGACCGCCGTCAACATAATCCCTTGTACCGATACGGACCGGTTGGAACAAAGCCGGCACCGAACTTGAAGCCCGTACCGCTGCGCCGGTGTCGCCGGTGCGGAACAGAATCGCTGCGCCGTCCGACAGATCAGTGGCGACGATGCCCAGCGGAATGCTCATCTGCTCGATCAACTTGTTGCCGGTTTTCTCGCGCACATAGCGGGCCAGTGCTTCGCCGCGGATCAATCCCCTTGTCGGGAAAGCCCAGTCGGTGATCGAACCTTCGTCCATCGTCTCGGCCAAGGCAGCCAATTCGCGGCCGTTCTTGCCCGAGGCATAGAGCGCTGCCACCAGGCTGCCGGCCGAGGTTCCGGCCACCAGATCGACCTTGATGCCTTGTTCCTCAAGCACCTGGATCACGCCGATATGGGCGAAACCGCGCGCCGCGCCGCCACCCAGGGCCAGGCCAATGCGCGGCGGCTTCGCCAGCTTGCCCGGAGGCTTTGCTTCGGGCGTGACAGCCGCCGGGGTTTCGCTTTGGCGGGGTGCTGCAGCGCAGCCAGCCAGCGCCAGCGGCAACAGGACCAGGCCGCGCCGGCGTGAAGAAAAAATTGCAGGAAGTTTGGACATATCCCCGCATTTTAGGGATTGACCAGCATTTACGCCGCCTTGGCAGTGGAAAGTCCGAATGCCAAAGCGATCCAGCAAAGCCACAATGCAGGATTTACTGCAGGATCTGCCCATGACTTCAAGCAAGCTGCGTCGCATTGCCATCCGGCTGTCAGTCGCTGTACCGGCTTTGCTGGTACTGCTGTTGTTGCTGGCCTGGGGCCTGTTGCGGGCCAGCCTGCCGCAACTCGACGGGGCGATCAGCCTGCCGGGTTTGACGGCGCCGCTCGACATCAGTCGCGACGCCAGCGGCACGGTCTCTGTGCAGGGCGAAAACCGCCAGGATCTGGCGCGCGGGCTCG
>CANFIC010000154.1 GCA_947446685.1 Burkholderiales bacterium | reverse complement strand
TAGGCCTTGTCGGCCGCGATCAAATCAGCCGCTACCGCCTGGTAACGCGCCAGCCGCTGCATCTGGTAAATCGGTCCCTCGTCATAGTCGAGCCCCAGCCACTGCATCGAAGCCAGGATCTGTTCAACCGAGTCCTGGGTCGAACGCGCCACATCGGTGTCCTCGATCCTGAGCACGAATTCGCCGCCGTAATGGCGGGCATAAGCCCAGGAGTACAAGGCCGTGCGAGCGGTGCCAAGGTGCAGGAAGCCGGTTGGCGAAGGCGCGATGCGGGTGCGGATTTTTGCGGTCATTCTTTTGCTTTACAGGGAATCAAGTCCGCGCGCGAGGTCGGCCTTGATGTCTTCAATGTCTTCGAGCCCGACCGCAACCCGGATCAGGCCCTGCGTGATGCCTGCCGCCTGGCGCTGTTCTTCGCTCAAGCGGCCATGCGAGGTGCTCGCCGGGTGGGTGATGGTGGTCTTGGTGTCACCCAGATTGGCGGTGATCGAACAGATTTTTGTCTGGTCGATCACATGGAACGCGGCTTTGCGGGCATCGGCACCAGCACTACCCGAAGCGCGCACGATGAAAGACACCACCGCCCCGCCCTGCCCGCCTTGCTGGCGCATCGCCAGTTCATGCTGCGGATGCGATTTCAGACCGGGATAGAACACCTGCTCAATCTGCGGCTGCGCCTCCAGCCACCGGGCCAGCTCAGCAGCCCGCGCGCCCTGCGCTTGCATACGGATCGACAGTGTTTCCAGGCCCTTCAGCACGACCCAGGCATTGAACGGCGACAGCGACATGCCGGCGCTGCGCTGTACCGGCATGAAGACTTCGTCGATGTATTTCTCCGTTGCGCAGATGGCGCCGGCGATTACGCGCCCTTGGCCGTCGAGATATTTGGTGCCCGAATGAATGATGAAATCCGCGCCAAGCAAGGTCGGGCGTTGCAGCGCCGGTGTGGCAAAGCAGTTGTCCACTGCCAGCAAGGCGCCGGCAGCATGGGCGATTTCGGCAAGCGCGGCAATGTCGCATACCTCGGTCAACGGGTTGGTCGGCGTTTCAGCGAACAAGAGCTTCGTGTTCGGCTTGATCGCAGCCCGCCAGGCTTCGAGTTCGGTCTGCGCCACAAAGGTCGACTGCACGCCGAATTTACCGAATTCGCCTTGCAGCAACTTGATCGTCGAGCCGAATACCGAGCGCGAGCACACCACATGGTCGCCCGACTTCAACAGGCCCATCAGCAGCAGCATGATGGCAGCCATGCCAGACGATGTCGCCAGGCAGGCCTCGGTGCCCTCCAGCGCCGCCAGCCGGCGTTCCATCATCATCACGGTTGGATTGGAAAACCGGCTGTAGACAAAAGCCTCTTCCTCGTTGGCGAAGCGGCGCGCGGCAGTTTCGGCATCGGGATGAACGAAGCTGCTGGTCAGGAACAATGCCTCGGAGTTCTCGCCCCAGGGCGTGGCCGGCAAACCTTCGCGGACGGCCAGGGTATCGATCCTTGCGTCGGCCGGTAAAGCCACGCGAGGAATTTTCTTGCGATCACTCATCGCGCTTGCTCCGTATCGTTTTGCAAGGCCAGGCGACTGCGCGACTGCCCCTCTTCCTCATCGCCCTGGGTCAGCCGCTGGGCCTCCAAGCGGGCAAAATCGGCCGCGGTGACATCGCCAGTGATATAGACGCCGTCAAAGCATGACGCTTCGAACCCGCGCAGAGCCGGGTTCAAGGCAGAGACCACCCGCTTCATCGCGTCGACATCCTGGTAGATCAACGCATCGGCACCGATGAACTGGCGGATTTCTTCGATGCTGCGGTTGTGCGCAACCAGCTCTTCGCTGGTCGGCATATCGATGCCGTAGACATTGGGAAAGCGCACTGGCGGCGCAGCCGATGCCAGATAAACCTTGCGCGCACCCGCCTCACGCGCCATCTGAACGATTTCCTTGGAGGTGGTGCCGCGCACGATCGAATCATCGACCAGCAGCACATTGCGGTCCTTGAATTCAAGTCCGATCGCGTTCAGCTTCTGGCGCACTGATTTCTTGCGCTCACCCTGGCCGGGCATGATGAAAGTGCGCCCGACATAGCGGTTCTTCACGAAACCCTCGCGGTACGGCTTGCCCAGGCGATGCGCCAACTGCATGGCCGAAGGCCGGCTTGATTCCGGGATCGGGATCACCACATCGACGTCACTGGGCGGCATGGTTGAAATCAACCGCTGCGCCAGCGTCTCGCCCATATTCAGCCTGGCCTGGTAGACCGAAATACCGTCCATCACCGAATCCGGCCGGGCCAGATAGACGAATTCGAACATGCAGGGGAAAAGCTGCGGATTTTCTGCACATTGCCGGGCTTGCAGCTTGCCGCTCATATCGATGAACAGGGCCTCGCCTGGTGCCACATCGCGGACCAGTTTGTAGCCATTGCCCTCCAGCGCGACGCTCTCGCTCGCCACCATGAACTCGCCCTCGGCGGCCTCGCCAAAGCACAGCGGCCGGATGCCGAACGGGTCGCGAAATGCCAGCAAGCCATGCCCTGCGATCAGCGCCACCACCGCATAGCTGCCCTTGATGCGCTTTTGCACCGCGCTGACTGCCTTGAAGACCTCCTCGGCGGTCAACGGCAAATTACGTGCCGCCTGATCGAGTTCATGCGCCAGCACATTCAGCAGGACTTCAGAATCGCTCTCGGTGTTGATATGGCGGCGGTCGACATCGAACAACTCCTTCTTCAACTCGGCTGCGTTGGTCAAATTGCCGTTGTGGACCAGGACCAGACCGAAGGGGGCATTGACGTAAAAAGGCTGGGCCTCGTCCTCGCTGTAGGCGTTGCCAGCGGTCGGATACCGCACTTGCCCCAGGCCGATCGTGCCCTGCAATAGCCGCATATTGCGGGTGCGGAAGACATCGCGCACCATGCCACGGGCCTTGTGCATGAAACATCTATTGCCTTGCATCGTGACGATGCCGGCTGCATCCTGACCACGGTGCTGCAAAAGCAGCAACGCGTCATAGATCATTTGATTGACTGGTGAGCGGGAGATCACACCGACGATGCCACACATGGCTAATTCCTTCTCTTCAATCTAAACAAGGCCCGAGCTCGAGGCTTGGGCCGGAATCAACTCAAGAACTTCCTCCGGCAACAAGGGCCTGACGCTTTGCAGCAAGCGCTGCAGCCAGGGTACGAATGTCGAATCAGTCCAAGGTTTGGCATTGCGCAGCGGCGTCATGCTGACCAGTACGACCAGCATCAGGCTCAGCAACAGACCGCGCAAGGCACCAAAACCACCGCCCGCCAAACGGTCAAAAATACTCAGTGGCGAGGCATGGATCAAGGTCCGAAGCAAGCGCGCGCCCAAACCCCACAGCAGCAGGATCAGCATGAAGGCCAGCACCAGGCTCGCCACATGCAGAACGGCCGCGCTCATCTTCTCTTCAGGCAGCCACCTGGCAAGGTGAGGCGCAAGATGCGGCGCAGCGAAATAACCGACTAACCAGCCAGCGATCGACAGGAACTCGAACAACAGCCCGCGCCATATACCAACCCGCACCGACAGCACCAGCGTACACAGCAGCGCCAAGTCAACCCATTCGGTAAGCAATCTGCGCTCTCAACTAATTTTCATCGCGTCAGAGCTTCAGCATGCTGCTCGACAGGCCGGCAGCACGCAAGCGCGCCGCCGCCTTGTCGGCTTCATCACGGCTCGAGAAGGGTCCGACACGAACGCGCACACGATGACCTTCGGCTGTTTCAATCGCCTGCGTATAAGTTTTCACGCCAAGCTTTTCCAGCTTGACTCGGACTTCCTGCGCTGCCTTGGCATCGGCGAAGGCTCCGACCTGCAGGACAAAGCGCAAGGCGGGTTCACTGGCCTTTTTTTCGACCGGACGACCGTCAAGAATCGCCTGGGCGCGGAGCGCTTCATTGTTGACAGCCGGCGCCTTGTCCGGTGATTTTTCGACCGTCTTGGCTGGCGTGATTTTCTGGCTTTCGGCCACGACGGCCTCAAGCGGCTTTTTGGCTACTGCCGATGCCGGCTCAGCAGCTGCCGCCGGTTTCTCGACAGGCAGCAATGAGGGCTGAGAAGCCACTGGCTGGGCAGCGACGATGGCAGGCGCAGAGGCAGGAGGCAATGCCGGCATCAACGGTGGTACGACAAGCGGCAAGCTGGCTTCCTTGCGCGGAATTTCGATCGGCAGATCTACCGGAATCGGCCTGGGCTGGGTCTCGAACAGGAGCGGAAAGCCGATCACGCCGATACCCACCAGCAGCACGGCACCGATCAAGCGCCGCCTGGCGCGCAAGCGCAACTGCTGCACAGCATCGGCCCGGTCAGCCACCGGCTTGGCCGCTGGCGCAGCGGCATCGCGTTTCAGAAATGACAACAGACCCATGGCGGTTGTGGCAGCAAGTGCCAACGTTGAGAGGGCTTTGACAAACCCTGGAACCAATACAAATACAACGCTTCGGCTGTGGCGGCTATCCGGGCATCAACCTGGACGCCGGCATCTTGACTGCATCCGGAACTGCGCCTGTCGCTACAGCTTTTGCGGCCAAGCGGGGCACACCGTTTTGCATCACGCCGCCGACCGTGTGGAAGGACCCGAAGACAAGAATTCTATCAGTCGGGTCAGCTGCGGCCGCCGCAGCCGCCAAGGCGGAAAGCGGGTCCTTGTGCTGATGCAATTCGACCGCAGCAACGGCCTTGAGTTGGCCGGCAATCCGCAGATTTTCAAACTGTCCGGCCAGGTCTGCAGCGCTGGCGGCCCGCGGGATCGGCAGATCACAGAAATGCCAGTGATCGACCAAGGGCGCCATATGCTTGAAGATCGCTGCCAGGTCCTTGTCGGCCATCGCACCGAACACCGCATGGGTGCGCGGAAAGAAGCCCATCTGGTCCAGGTTCTGGGCCAAGGCAGCGACCGCATGCGGGTTGTGCGCGACATCGAGCACCAATGCTGGCTGACCCGGTACGACTTGGAAGCGCCCTGGCAACTCGACCATTGCCAACCCGACCCGGACGGCCTGCGCGCTGATTGGCAAACGCTGATAAAGCAGTTCAAAGGCGGCCAGCACACCCGCGGCATTGAGCAACTGGTTGACCCCGCGCAGCGCCGGATAAGCCATGCCGCTGAAGCGGCGCGACCGCCCTGACCATTGCCATTGCAGGCGGTCGCCGCCATAAGTGAAATCGCGTCCGAGCTGGCGCAGATCAGCACCGATCTCAGTGGCCCGAAGCCCCAGGCTTGCAGGCGGCATTGGGTCGCTGACCACCACCGGGCGCCCGGCGCGCATGATGCCGGCTTTTTCGCGTCCGATCGCTTCGCGGTCAGCCCCGAGGTACTCGATATGGTCGATGTCGATGCTGGTGATGATGCTGCAATCGGCATCGATGATATTGACGGCGTCAAGTCGCCCGCCCAGGCCGACTTCGAGAATCACCAGATCCAGCGGTTCAGCCGCCAGGCGCAACATGATGGCCAGCGTGGTGAATTCAAAATATGTCAAAGCCAAGTCGCCGCGGGCCGCTTCGATCGCCTCGAAATGCGGCAACAAGGAGGCCGCATCAACCGGAGCGCCGCCGACCCGGCAACGCTCCTCGAAATGCACCAGATGCGGCTTGATATAGAGGCCGACCCTGTAACCGTCCTGCAAGGCGATCGATTCCAGCATCGCGCAGGTCGAGCCTTTGCCATTGGTGCCGGCAACGATCACCACCGGAGCTTCAAAGCGCAAGCCCAACCGGTCGCGCAATTCGATCGCCCGCGCCAGCGTCATGTCTATCGTTTTAGGGTGCAAGCGCTCGCAATGCAAGAGCCAGTCTTCAAGGCAGGTCGGGATCATCAGTTTTCAAAAAGAAAAACGGCCAGACTTGTCGGTCTGGCCGGATCGGGTGGAATTTACGGTCGGATCAAGCCACCGCGTCGGCGCTTTGCCTCTGCAGCTTCGCCAGCGAGCGGGCAATCGTCTCACGCAATTGGCGACGATCGACGATCATGTCGACTGCACCCTTCTCGAGCAAAAACTCGGCGCGTTGGAAACCCTCCGGCAGTTTTTCACGCACGGTGTTTTCAATCACCCGCGGCCCGGCGAAGCCGATCAAGGCTTTCGGCTCGGCAATCACGATGTCACCGATAAAAGCAAAGCTGGCCGACACGCCGCCCATTGTCGGATCGGTCAGCACGCTGATATAGGGTAGTTTGGCCTTGGCCAAATGGGTCAGCGCGGCATTTGTCTTGGCCATCTGCATCAGACTCAGCAAGCCCTCTTGCATGCGAGCGCCGCCAGTTGCAGTGAAGCAGATGAACGGTGTCTTCTGCTCGATCGCAGTCTCGACGCCACGCACAAAGCGCTCACCCACCACCGAGCCCATCGAACCGCCCATGAAGTTGAATTCGAAACAGGCCACCACCACCGGTATCGTCATCACCGCGCCGCCGATCACCACCATGGCATCAGTCTCACCGGTCTGTTCCAGCGCGTCCCTGAGGCGGTCGGTGTATTTCTTGCTGTCCTTGAATTTCAGCGGATCCACCGGCAGGATCTCCTGCCCGATCTCATAACGGCCTTCGCCATCGAGAAATGCGTTGAGGCGCTCGCGCGCGCCAATCCGGTGATGGTGGCTGCACTTGGGGCAGACATTGACGTTTTGCTCCAGATCAGTCTTGTAGAGCACTGTTTCACAGGACGGACATTTGATCCACAAGCCTTCGGGCACCGTGCGGCGCTCGGCATTGCTCTGCAGCATCTTGGGCGGCAGAAGTTTTTCAAGCCAACTCACAAGCGGACTCCTTCATCTCGGGTTCTCTAATCTGCCGGCCGGTTGGCCAAGATTGCAGTCATTCATCCAGCGCGGCACGAATTTCGCGAATGAAGCTGGCACCCGTTGCAGCGACATTATCACGCGCCTGGGTCTCGAGCAATTCGACCAGCCTGGAGCCGATCACGACAGCGTCTGAAACATCGGCGACCGCCCGCGCCGTCGCGCCGTCCCGGATGCCGAAACCGACGCCGACTGGCACGCTGACATGGCGCCGAATCACCGGCAAACGCTCGGCGACCGCTGCCTGGTCGAGGTGACCGGCACCGGTCACGCCCTTCAGCGCAACATAGTAGACATAGCCGCTGGCCAACTCGCCGATGCGCTTCATGCGCGCTTCGGTCGAAGTGGGTGCCAGCAGGAAGATCAGATCGATCTGCTGGCGCTTCAAGGAAGCGGCAAACGCCTCGCATTCCTCCGGTGGGTAGTCAACGATCAACACCCCGTCGACGCCCGCCGTCTTGGCATCGACGGCAAAGCGCTCGACACCGTAGCGTTCGACCGGGTTGGCATAGCCCATCAGCACGATCGGCGTTGTGTCGTTGGCCAAGCGAAATGCGGCCACATAGGCCAACACCTGGGTCAGGCCGATACCCTGCTTCAACGCACGCTCACCTGCGCGCTGGATCACCGGGCCGTCGGCCATCGGGTCGGAAAACGGCACGCCGAGCTCGATCACATCAGCGCCCGCTTCAGCCATCGCCAGCATCAGCGCCACGGTGGTCTCGGGATAGGGATCGCCGGCCGTCACGAACGGTATCAGCGCCTTGCGCCCGCGGGCAGCCAAAGCCTCGAACCTTGCCTGGATGCGGCTCATGGCTTAGCCCCCTTGGGCAGTTGCACCAGTGACTCGCCACCCTTGACCGTTTGTCCCTTGCAGGAAGGTCGGCAATAGAAATCGGCATTCGACAGATCGGCCACCGTGCCGATGTCCTTGTCGCCACGCCCTGACAGGTTGATCAGC
Source organism: Burkholderiales bacterium (assembly GCA_947446685.1). GTDB lineage: Bacteria > Pseudomonadota > Gammaproteobacteria > Burkholderiales > Burkholderiaceae_C > Paucibacter_A. The sequence goes on along the minus strand of CANFIC010000154.1, from coordinate 759 downwards.
AGATGCTGATCGGGGCTCAAGGTTGGCGCCAGCTTCATTGCATAAGCGACGGCATGACTGGACTCGAGCGCGGGGATGATGCCCTCGATACGGCAGAGGTGGTGGAAGGCCGCCAGCGCCTCGGCATCGGTCACGCTGACATATTCGGCCCGGCCGATGTCCTTCAGATAAGCATGCTCAGGGCCAACGCCGGGATAGTCAAGACCGGCCGAAATCGAATGGGTCTCGATGATCTGGCCGTTGGCGTCCTGCAGCAGATAGGTGCGGTTACCGTGCAGAACCCCAGGACTACCCATGCTCAGCGTCGCCGCATGCTGACCGGTTTCGATCCCCAGACCGGCCGCTTCGACGCCGATCAGGCGGGTACCGGCATGGTTGATGTAAGGGTAGAAAATACCGATCGCGTTGCTGCCGCCGCCCACGCAGGCAATCACCGCATCGGGCTGGCGGCCGATCATTTCAGGCATCTGCACCAGGCATTCATCGCCGATGATGCGCTGGAAATCACGCACCATCATCGGGTAGGGATGGGGTCCGGCGACGGTGCCGATGATGTAGAACGTCGATTCGACGTTCGTCACCCAGTCGCGCATCGCCTCGTTCAGGGCATCCTTCAAGGTCTTGGAACCCGATTCAACTGGCACGACACGCGCGCCCAGCAGATGCATGCGGTAGACGTTCGGGCTTTGTCGCTTGACGTCCTCGCTGCCCATATAGACAACGCATTCGATGCCGTAGCGCGCGCAGATCGTTGCGGTG
>CANFIC010000153.1 GCA_947446685.1 Burkholderiales bacterium | reverse complement strand
CTGCGGGCTTGACCGCGCTGCCTTGCTGAGCATGGCTGAAAAGGCCCGCGGCCTGGCACGTCCGCGCGCCGCCAGTCGGGTGGCGGACGAGATCGAAGCGATGGTGAAGTCATGAAACACGCCGTCAAGCGGATCCATTTCGTCGGAGTCGGCGGCGCCGGCATGAGCGGCATCGCCGAAATCCTGCACAACCTCGGCTACCAGGTCTCGGGCTCGGATCAGGCCGAAAGTGCAACGACGCAGCGCCTGGCTGGGCTGGGACTGCAGATCGCGATCGGCCATGACGCCGCCCATGTCGCCGGTGCGCAAGCGGTGGTGACTTCAACCGCAGTCAAGGGCGACAACCCGGAGGTGATCGCGGCGCGAGCCAGACGTATTCCGGTCGTGCCGCGCGCGGTGATGCTGGCCGAGCTGATGCGGCTAAAAAAGGGCATCGCGATCGCCGGCACCCATGGCAAGACCACGACGACTTCGCTGGTTACCTCGGTGCTGGCCGAGGCCGGTGTCGATCCGACTTTCGTCATCGGCGGCAAGCTGATGCGCGCCGGCGCCAACTCGGCGCTCGGTTCAGGCGAATACATCGTCGTCGAGGCCGATGAGTCAGATGCGTCCTTCCTGAACCTGCTGCCGATGCTGGCGGTCGTTACCAATATCGACGCCGACCATATGGAAACCTATGGGCATGACTTCGCAAGGCTGAAAGCGGCTTTTGTCGAATTCCTGCACCGGATGCCGTTCTACGGCGCGGCCGTGCTCTGCGGCGACGATGCCGGCGTGCGCTCGATCATTCCGCTGCTGTCACGCCCTGTAATCAGCTATGGCCTGGGTGCGGAAAATCAGGTCCGAGCGGTTGACGTGCAGGCCTTGCCCGGCGGCCAGATGCGTTTCACCGTACTGCGCAATTACGGCCAGCCCGAGCAAAAGTTCCCGGAATTGAACGTGACCTTGAATCTGCCCGGTGTGCACAATGTGCTGAACGCCTTGGCGTCGATCGCGGTGGCCACCGAGCTCGAGTTGCCTGACGCACCGATCGTCGCCGCGCTGGAGAAATTCGCCGGTGTCGGCCGGCGCTTCCAGAGCTTCGGTGACTTGCCCGCAAGCGGTGGCGGCAGTTTTACGCTGATTGACGATTACGGTCACCATCCGGTCGAGATGGCCGCCGTGCTGTCAGCAGCGCGCGGGGCTTTCCCGGGGCGGCGCATTGTGCTGGCTTTTCAGCCGCACCGGTACACCCGCACTCGCGACTGTTTCGAGGATTTTGTCCGTGTCATGTCGACCGCCGACATGGTGTTGCTGACCGAGGTCTACTCCGCTGGCGAGGCCGCGATCGTTGCGGCCGATGGCCGCTCGCTGGTGCGTGCCTTGCGGGTAGCGGGGCGGGTCGAACCCTTGTTCGTCGACGCCGTGGCGGCAATGCCGCAAGCGATTGCCGCCCAAGCGCGCGACCATGATGTCGTGATCGTGATGGGTGCTGGTTCGATCGGCGCCGTGCCTGCGCTGACTGTTCAACTGCTGAAGGAAGTCCAGCCATGAACCTGGATTTTTCAATCGATCCGCAATCCCTTGGCAAAGTGGCCGTCTTGATGGGCGGCAGTTCGGCCGAACGCGAGGTCTCGCTGATGTCCGGTGCGGGCGTGCTGCAGGCATTGCGGTCGACCGGTGTCGACGCACATGCTTTCGACCCGGCATCGCAACCACTGCATCTGCTCAAGCAGCAAGGCTTTGTCCGCTGTTTTATCGCCCTGCATGGACGGCATGGCGAAGACGGCACGGTGCAAGGCGCACTTGAATTGCTGGGAATTCCCTATACCGGTTCGGGCGTGATGGCCTCCAGCGTGGCGATCGACAAGATCACCACCAAGCGTTTGTGGCGGGCCGATGGCCTCAGCACGCCGCGCTGGTTGCAACTCGACCGCGACCAGTTGTCCACCGACCTGGTCGACAGGGCGGTGGCCGAACTGGGTCTGCCTTTGTTCGTCAAGCCGCCGCATGAAGGATCGAGCATCGGCATCTCCAAGGTGTCCAACAGCAGCGAGATGCAGGCGGCGTTAACCAGCGCGGCGCAGTTCGACCGCAGTCTGCTGTGCGAAGAGTTCATCGACGGGCCTGAGTTGACCTGCCCGGTGCTTGGTGAAGGTGCAGATGCAGTCGCGCTGCCGGTCATCCGGATCGAGGCTGAAGGTGGCAATTACGACTACCAGAACAAGTATTTCACCGACACGACGCGCTATTTGATCGGCGTGCTCAGCAAAGCGCAGGAACTTGAAATTCAGGCGCTGGTGCTGGCGGCTTACCGATCGCTCGGCTGCCGCGGCTGGGGTCGTGCTGACCTGATGCTGCGCAACCGCGATGGCAAGCCATTTTTGCTGGAGATGAATACGTCGCCGGGTATGACTTCACATTCGCTGGTGCCGATGTCGGCCAGGGCTGCCGGCATCTCCTATGAGCAGCTCTGCCTGTGGCTGATTGCCCAGGCGAAGCTTGACAGCATGCCCCTCACCGGCAAGGACTGACCATGCCAGCCGCCCCGATCGCCAACCCGCTGCCGCCCGACGTCCGTTTGATGAACGCGGTGTCGGCCTTGCTGTTGGCAGGGCTGCTGCTGCTGGCGGCGGGCTTGCTGCTGCGCTGGGTCACGCGCTTGCCGGCATTCGCCATCCGCGCGATCGTGGTCGAGGGCGATGTGACGCGCAATAGCGTCGCCTCGCTGCGGGCCAATGCGCTGCCGAAGCTGTCGGGTTCATTCCTCAGCATGAATCTGCAAAACGGCCGGCACGCCTTTGAGGCTGTTCCCTGGGTTCGCCGCGCGACGCTGCAGCGGGTCTGGCCGAATCGCCTGCGGGTCAAGCTCGAAGAGCATCAGCCGGCAGCTTATTGGGAAGCGGTCGGTGTCAATGCGCAAAGCGGTGCCAGCGCCGAGTTGCTGCTGGTGAACAGTTTTGGGGAACTCTTCCAGGCCAATCTGGGCGATGTCGAGGACGAGAAACTGCCGATATTGGCAGGGCCGAACGGAAAATCGGCCGCGCTATTGCAGATGTGGAAACGGCTGCAGAGTCTGGCCGAGCCGCTCGAAGAACATATCGACCGTCTCGATCTGTCCGGCCGCGGCTCCTGGCGCTTGACGCTCGAGAATGGCGCGGTGATTGAAATTGGACGCGGCAGCGATGATGAAGTACTCGCGCGCTTCGGCCAGTTCGTTCGGACGCGAGAGCAAATTACTTCGCGTTATAAAACTCAGGTGTTGTCCGCAGATCTGCGCCACGGCGACGGGTATGCGGTGCGGTTGCGTGGAATATCGACGACAGCCACTCCGGGTAAACCCGGATTGGCTGGCGCAAGAAACTAAGAAAGAGAAAAATCATGGCCAAAGAATACAAGGATCTGGTCGTCGGTCTCGATATTGGCACCGCCAAGATCATGGCTGTGGTCGCCGAGGTTCTGGGCAATGGCGAGTTACGCATCGCCGGGCTCGGCGTGGCGCAATCAAATGGCCTCAAACGGGGTGTGGTAGTAAATATCGACGCCACCGTGCAATCAATCCAGCAGGCCTTGAAAGAGGCTGAAATGATGGCCGACTGCAAGATCAGTCGGGTTTTCACCGGTATTACCGGCAGCCATATACGCGGACAGAATTCCACCGGCATGGTGATCGTGCGCGACAAGGAGGTCACGCCGGTCGATGTGGCCAGGGTGGTAGAAACCGCCAAGGCGATCAACATCCCGAACGACCAGCGTTTGTTACTGGTCGAACCGCAGGAATTCGTCATCGACGGCCATGAGGTCAAGGAGCCGATTGGCATGAGCGGCGGCCGACTCGAGGTCAAGGTGCACATCGTCACCGGCGCGCAGAGCGCGGCCGAGAACATCGTCAAATGTGTGCGCCGTTGCGGGCTCGAAGTCGATCAACTGGTGCTCAACCCCAGCGCTTCGAGCCTGGCGGTGCTGACCAATGACGAGCGCGATCTCGGTGTGGCCCTGGTCGACATCGGCGCCGGCACCACCGATGTGGCGATTTTCACCGGTGGATCGATCCGTCATACCGCCGTAATCCCGATCGCCGGCGACTTGATTACCAGCGACATCGCCATGGCCCTGCGCACGCCGACCAAGGATGCCGAGGAAATCAAGGTTGAACATGGCGTGGCCAAGCAGTTGCTGGCCGACCCGGCTGATCAGGTCGAAGTGCCGGGCCTTGGCGACAGGGCGCCGCGGATGTTGTCCAAGCAGGCGCTGGCGGGCGTGATCGAGCCGCGGGTTGAAGAAATATTTGCGCTGGTGCACCAGGTCATCAGGGAAAGCGGTTACGAGGAACTGCTCTCCTCGGGGATTGTTCTGACTGGCGGTTCGGCGGTGATGCCGGGCATGGTCGAGTTGGCTGAGGACATATTTTTGAAACCCGTTCGCCGTGGTAATCCCACTTATGGCGGCGCTTTATCCGACATGGTGGCGAATCCACGCTCGGCCACCGTGATGGGTTTACTGGAGGAAGCGAGGTTGTCGCGAACCCGGGGTTTGAAGGCGGCGCAGCAGGCCGGTTCGATGAAAACAATGTTCGGACGGGCGAAGGATTGGTTCCTGGGAAATTTTTGAATCAGAAATTTCGAAAAAAAACGGAAAAAAAGCAAAAATAAATTCTGATTTCTATGGTTTTTCGTGGTTATTGACGGCACAATTGCTTAAGGAGAAATTATATGGCGATCGAAATGATCGAAGAGTTTGACCAAGGTACCCAAATCAAGGTGATCGGGGTTGGTGGCGGCGGCGGCAATGCAGTTGAGCACATGATTGCTCAAGGTGTGCTGGGTGTGGAATTCATCTGCGCCAATACCGATGCCCAGGCCCTGAACCGCTCCAAAGCGGATCAACTCCTGCAATTGGGAACTTCAGGTCTGGGTGCCGGCGCTAAACCCGAGATGGGTAAAGAGGCGGCGATTGAAGCTGAAGAGCGCATCCGCGAGGCGATCCAGGGCGCGCACATGCTGTTCATCACCGCCGGCATGGGTGGCGGGACCGGCACTGGCGCAGCGCCGGTGATCGCAAGGGTGGCCCGGGAAATGGGCATCCTGACGGTCGGCGTGGTCACCAAACCATTCGACTTCGAGGGCATTCGACGGTCCAAAGCGGCGGATGCTGGTCTGGCTGAACTTGAGGCCAATGTCGATTCGCTGATCGTCGTGCTGAACGACAAGTTGCTCGATGTGCTTGGCGACGATGTCACCCAGGATCAGGCATTTGCCCATGCCAATGACGTGCTGAAGAATGCAGTTGGCGGCATTTCGGACATTATCCATATACCTGGCCTGGTCAACGTCGACTTCGAAGACGTCAAGACCGTGATGAGCGAGCCAGGCAAGGCGATGATGGGTACGGCACAAGCCAGTGGCCCTGATCGCGCAACCAAGGCTGCCGAAGCGGCAGTGGCTTGCCCATTGCTCGAAGGGATTGATCTGTCCGGCGCGCGTGGCGTGCTGGTGCTGATCGCGGCCAATCGCACGACGTTCAAGCTGAGCGAATCACGCAATGCGATGAACGCGATCAAGCGCTATGCATCTGACGAGGCCCATATCATTTATGGCACGGCCTATGACGAAAGCCTCGGCGATGCTTTGCGCGTTACGGTGATCGCAACCGGCTTGTCTTCGCCGCGGCTGCGCCAGCAGCCCCCGGTGCTGGTGCAACAAACCCAGGTTCATCTGCGCACCGGTACCGACAATATGCCGGTGCTGGGTCAGCCCATCGCTTCAACCGGGCAAGCCGGTATGGGCAGTATGGGTGGCAAAGACTATGCCGGGCTGAGCGTGCCAAGCGTCTGGCGACATGGCCGCACTGCTGCAGCCAAGGTCGAGGCCTTGTCTTCAAATGGCATGGACGAGATCGAAATACCAGCTTTCTTGCGCAAGCAGGCAGACTGATGCGCGAGCCCGTTACGGGCTCCGACCAGAAGCCCGAAGCGGTGAAGCCTTTTGCTTGCCGCTCCGGGCTTGTTTTTTTTGGGTCTGCGCTGCTCGCCGCTTTGTCTGTTGCGCCAGCTTGGGCGCAAGATTTGCCGCTGCCCTCCGATGGTTTGAATAGCTTGGCCGGCGCCTTGGCGCTGCTGGGACTTTTCTCGCTCGGCTTGTGGGCGAGGCAGCGTGCCGAGTCGGGTTATCTATGGTTCGCGCTGGCAACATTTGCAAGTCTGTTGATCGAGCCGGCAGCTGCGGCCGGCTTGTCACCCTGGGCCAGATGGTTCTCTGCCGCAGCAAGTTCGGTGGCGATCCTGTTGATATGTCTGGCGATGTTTCGCCTTGCCCGCCTGCGCCAAGCGCTGATTGAGCGCAGCATGGTTGTGCTGGTGCTGATCGGCATCTTGATGTCCCTGCCCTGGTCAGGGCATAGCGATTTCGGGCCGCAGCAGATCGGCATCGATCTGCTGGTGGCGGCGCTCGGCAGCCAATACCTGGCTTGGCGCGCAATGCGTGAGCCCTCGGCTGAATTGCGTTGGCTGGCCTTGGCCTTGACTTCCGGCTTGGCCCTGGTCGTGCATGACCTCTGCATGGTGGCCGGCTGGGCCTGGATGGGTCAGCAAACCATGACGCCATTGGCCATCTTGTTGCTCGCTGCAGGATTCCTGTATGCCGTGCAGAGGCGCCTTAGCGGCGCGTTGCAGGCAGTTGAAGCGGGCAAGCTTGAACTGAACCAGCAACTCGTCCGGCAAAGCGCTGAACTGCGGTCCGAACAGCAGCAGTCGCTTGCTGCTGAGATTGCCAGCGCCTTGCTGCAGGAACGCCAGCGGCTGATGCAGGACATGCACGATGGACTCGGCTCGTCGCTGCTGTCGGCGATGGTGGCGGTCGAACAGGGCAGCATGGAGCAGGACAAGGTGGTCGAAGTGCTGCGCGAATGCGTCGACGATCTGCGTCTGGTGATCGATTCGCTGGAGCCGCTCGGTCATGATCTGGTGTCGCTGCTGGCGACAATGCGCTACCGGTTGGGCAAACGCCTGCAGGCCGGTGGCCTGACATTGGAATGGGATGTCCAGGACCTGCCGTCACTGGATTGGCTGGAACCCCCTGACGCCTTGCATGTGTTGAGAATCCTGCAGGAGGCTTTGAGCAATGTGCTCAAGCATGCGCGCGCGATCAAAGTGCGCATGGTGACCCGGTTTCATGGCAGCTATATCGAGATCAGGGTCGAGGATGATGGCCTGGGCTTCGATGTCGACAATGCCCAGCCCGGCCGGGGCTTGCGCAGTCAGCAGCGCCGGGCGGCGCGCCTTGGCGGCACCCTGCACATCGATGCCAGTCCGGGCTGCGGCACCAGGCTGAGCCTGCTCCTGCCGGTCTCGCGCGACCCGGCCGACGACGCGACCTCGGGTAATCACTGACAATCTCTGCCATGCTTCAACAAAGAACCATCAAGTCGCTGACCCGCGCCGTCGGTGTCGGCATCCACAGCGGTCAGCGCGTCGAGCTGACCTTGCGACCGGCTGCAGCGGATACCGGCATCGTCTTTCGCCGCGTCGACCTGAATCAGCCGGTCGATATTCAAGTGCGGGTCGACAATGTCTGCGACACCCGCATGGCCACCACGATCAGCCCGGGCGGCGACCCGGGGGCTCCGAAGGTGCAGACAATCGAACATCTGCTCTCGGCTTGCGCCGGACTCGGGCTGGACAATCTCTTTGTCGACATCAACGCCGACGAGGTGCCGATTCTCGACGGGTCGGCCGCCAGCTTTGTCTACCTGCTGCAAAGCGCAGGCATCGACCTGCAGCCTTCAGCTAAGAAATTCCTGCGCGTCCTGAAGAAGGTCGAGGTCAGTCAGGGCGAAGGCAAAAAACTGATGTGGGCCAGGCTCGAACCCCATGAAGGCTATACGCTGAACTTCCAGATCGAGTTCGACAATCCCGCGGTCGCGGCCACCGGCCAGCAATACAGCTTCGACATGGCTTCGGGCCAGTACAAGCGCGAGATTGCCCGCGCTCGTACCTTCGGCATGACCAGCGACATCGAGTTGATGCGCTCACGCGGGCTGACCCTTGGCGGCTCGATGGACAACGCCATCGTCGTCGATGACTACCGTGTGCTGAATGCCGGCGGATTGCGCTACGACGATGAATTCGTCAAGCACAAGATCCTCGACGCGATCGGCGATATGCAGGTCGCAGGTCATCCCTTGCTGGCCGCCTATACCTCGTTCAAGGGCGGCCACGCCCTGAACAACCAGTTGTTGCGGGCGTTGCTTGCCGACCCAGAGGCCTGGGAGGTCGTCGCATTCGACGATGCTGCCCTGGCCCCGGCAGGATTCGCCGAACTTGCTCCGGCCTGGTAAGCGCGATGTTGATTTTTCGTCTCGTCGTCGGCTTGCTGCTCTTTGCAGGCGTGGCCTGTTTTGCCCTTTACATCGGCACCGGGCAGCCGGCCTGGCGCCATCGTGGTCTGATCATCATCAAGTGGACCGTGCTTGCCGGCCTGGCATTCTTCGCCGCGCTGATCCTCGAGCGGCTGGCCTTGCTGCTCTGACCTGCAGCGGTGGCCGATCTACTCGGCAGCCGCCAGTTCCTGCAACTGCACCAGCCGTTGATAGAGACCGCCTTCATGCGTCATCAACTCGG
>CANFIC010000152.1 GCA_947446685.1 Burkholderiales bacterium | reverse complement strand
GGATCGTGCCTTGCCCGATCCTCCTCCTTTACTTCGCTGCACCACTCGCCCGCTGCTCTGGGCGCGACGGGCGAGCGGCTTCATTCACACGACGCTGCTGCACATTATCTAGGTGGCTTCTGAGTTTCCATCGGGCAACTTGCCGCGCTGTCCAGAGCAGCGGGCGAGCGGTTTCGCTCATGTCCCCCGGATCGTGCCTTGCCCGATCCTCCTCCTTTACTTCGCTGCACCACTCGCCCGCTGCTCTGGGCGCGACGGGCGAGCAGCTTCGCTCAGACGCGCTCGATGATCAGCGCAATGCCCTGGCCGACGCCGATGCACATCGTGCACAGGGCGTAACGACCTCCCGAGCGGTGCAATTGGTTGACCGCCGTGGTCACCAACCTGGCGCCGCTGGCGCCGAGCGGATGACCCAGGGCGATGGCGCCGCCGTTCGGGTTGACTCTTGCGTCATCATCAGCCAGGCCGAGGTCGCGCAGGACGGCCAGGCCTTGGGCGGCAAAGGCTTCGTTCAACTCGATCACGTCGATCTGCGCCAGACTCAATCCGGTCAAAGCCAGCACCTTGCGGGTGGCCGGTGCGGGGCCGAAACCCATGATGCGGGGTGCGACGCCGGCGGTCGCCATGCCGACCACGCGGGCGCGCGGCGTCAAGCCATGGCGCTTGGCTTCGGCCTCGCTGGCCAGCAGCAGGGCGCAAGCACCATCGTTGACGCCCGAAGCGTTGCCCGCAGTCACCGTGCCGTCAGGGCGGACGATGCCCTTGAGCTTGGCCAGAATTTCCATCGAACTGGCGCGCGGATGTTCGTCCTGGCTGACAACGATCGGATCGCCTTTTTTCTGCGGCAGCGTGACCGGGATGATCTCGGCTGCCAGGAAACCGTCCTGCTGGGCACGCAGCGCATTGACCTGTGAGCGCAAGGCCATCCGGTCCTGGGCTTCGCGTTCGATGCCGAAATCCATGGCGACGTTTTCGGCGGTTTCGGGCATCGCGTCGACACCGTACTGCGCTTTCATCAGCTTGTTGACGAAGCGCCAACCTATCGTTGTGTCATAGACGTTGTTGCTGCGGCTGAAGGCGGTTTCGGCCTTGGGCATGACAAAGGGTGCGCGGCTCATGCTTTCAACACCGCCGGCAATCATCAGACCGGCCTCGCCGCTTCTGATCGCCCTTGCTGCGCTGCCGACTGCGTCCAGACCTGAACCGCAAAGCCGGTTGATCGTCGCGCCTGGGACTTCCATCGGCAGGCCGGCCAGCAGGGCCGCCATGCGGGCAACGTTGCGGTTGTCCTCGCCCGCCTGATTGGCGCAGCCGTAAAGCACATCGGTGACCTGCGACCAATCGACGCCGGGATTTCTCGCCATCAAGGCCTTGATCGGCAGGGCGCCGAGATCGTCGGTGCGGACCGAACTGAGTGATCCGCCGTAGCGGCCGAAGGGCGTGCGGATCGCATCGCAGATAAAGGCTTGGTTCATAGGTAATCATTCCGGGATAGGTCAAACAGGCTGGTCGCTTCGAGGTCCAGCACTTCGATGTTTTCGGCGTTGAATTGCTGCCAGCGCCAACGCAATATACCCAGCGAAGGCTTGCTGCTTGAAATCCGCGTCTCCAGTACGGTGGCTTTGACGCTCAAGGCGTCGCCCGGACGCACCGGATGCAGCCATTTGACATAGGCCAGCCCCGGTGAGGCAAAGGTCTCGGAACCCTGCAGAGCGGCATCGGCGAGCAGCCTCATCGCGATGCTGCAGCTATGCCAGCCGCTGGCGATCAGGCCGCCGAAGCGGCCTTGGCTGGCAGCCTCGACATCGTTGTGAAACCACTGCGGATCGAAAGCATCGGCAAACTTGATCACCTCGGCCTCGGTCACGAGATAGGGGCCGGCGGCGATGACCTGTCCGGCATGGAAGTCCTTGAATTTCATCGGGGAATCAGCAGTTTTTGGATGGCAGAGCGGGCGGCGTTTGAAGGCACAGCATCAATAGGTTTCCAGATGCAGTCGACCTTCGCGCTTGAGCGCTGCACCGACCTGGTCCCAGTCCTGGCCGGCGTGATGCACGATGTCGCGCATTGCCAGCAAGACGCCTTCTTCCATGCCCTTGAGGCCGCAGACATAGAAGCAGGTGTCGGCGTCGCTCAGCAGCGGCGCGAGGTCGGCAGCGCGCTCGCGCAGCAGGTCCTGCACATAGCGTTTGGGTTGGCCCGGTGTTCTGGAAAATGCAAAGTTGATGTCGATGAAGTCCTTGGGCAGATTCTGCAAGGGACCGAAATAGGGCAATTCCTGCTGCGTGCGCGCGCCGAAAAACAGCATCAGCTTGCCGGCCTCGAATTTGCCGCTGGCACGCAAACGGCGCCGCCATTCGGTCATCGCGCGCATCGGTGCGCTACCGGTGCCGGTGCAGATCATCACGATGTTCGAACGCGGGTGATTCGGCATCAGGAAGCTGCTGCCGAAGGGGCCGATCACCTGCACCTTGTCGCCGATCTGAAGATCGCACATGTAGTTGGAGCCGATGCCGCGCACCGGCTGGCCTTGATGGTCTTCCAGCACGCGCTTGATCGTCAAGGACAGATTGTTGTAACCAGGACGCTCGCCATTGCGCGGGCTGGCAATCGAGTATTGCCTTGCATGGTGAGCGCGGCCCTGGTTGTCGACACCGGGCGGAATGATGCCGATGCTTTGCCCTTCCAGCACGGGGAACGACAGGCCGCCGAAATCGAGGACGATATGGTGGGTGTCGTAGTCCTTGCCGGCGCTGGCGCCTGCCTCGGTCACGCGCACATTGCCGACGACGCGGGCTTCGATGGTTTTTTCTGCCGCCTTCGGACCGTACAAATTGGTATAGGGATGGGCGGCCGACCAGGGGGGCAAGACCGCGCCATAGGAGGCGTTGTCGAGCGCCGAGGACGCCGCCGGCGGCGCTTCAACCGGGGCGGGCAGTTCGACCGCGCTCACGCCTTGCTCGGCGAGTTGCTCCGCGCTCAGTTCGGGCGGCAGTTCATCCCACTCGAGTTGCGTTTCAATTGAATAGGCGATGACCCGCGGCATGCTGCGCCAGTTGTCGATCGACCCGGTCGGGCAGGGCGAAATGCAGGCCATGCATGAATTGCACAGATCGGCCTGCACCACATAGTTGCGCGAATCATGCGTGATCGCTTTTTCAGGGCAGATGTCCTCGCAGGTGTTGCAGCGGATGCAGATCTCCGGGTCGATCAAATGCTGCTTGATCAATGCCATATTGCCCCTACTCCTTGTGCCAATTCCGAAGATTGTCCGGCTTAGAACTTATCCGTAAATAAACGGGCAGAGGATGGCGAGGTGGTTTGGGCGCAGGGCAAGGCGCAAACCACAGCGATACCCAGGAGTATCGCGAGGATTGGCAACGCAGCCATGCGTTCAAAGCGACCGTCAGCCGACCCAGGCTATTTACGGACAAGTTCTTAGTTGAAACGCACATATTCGAAATCGACCGGCTGACGGTTGATGCCCATGACCGGCGGCGCGATCCAGTTGGCAAATTTGCCTGGCTCGACCACCCGGCCCATCAGGCTGGCCACGAAAGCGCGGTCTTCGGCGCTCGGCAACCAGGCGTTGACTTTGGCGTTCCACTCGGCATCGTTGAGGACGCGACCGTCGGGCGAAATCTTCACCTTGGCAAGCAAACCGATATTGCGGTGGAAGGCCTTGTGCGGCACGCTCAAACGGGTCGGAATGCCGACTTTTTCCAGTACCTTGTTCCAGCGCCCGACACCTGCGGCCGAGTCCTTGATGTAGTCATCACGCAGCACCTCGTTGAGGGCATTGAGCATCGGGATTTCCTTTTCCACCAACTGGCCGTTGCGGGTCTCGAGCACCTTGTAGGTCTGGCCCTTCAGCACATGGTCATCAGGGCGCTTGCCTTCTTCAAAGCGGCCTTTCAGGCCCGAGCTGTAGAAGATCGCTGCATTGCTCGATTCGTCTGCGCCGAACAGATCGATGGTGACGCTGAAATGGAAGTTGATATAGCGCTGAATCGTTGGCAGATCGATCACGCCAGCGGCGCGCAAGCGGCCGACATCGTCGGTCTTGAGCTCATTCATCACTTGCGCCGTGCGTGTGATCACGCGTGAGATGCCCGACTCACCGACGAACATATGGTGCGCCTCCTCGGTCAGCATGAATTTGGTGGTGCGCGCCAGCGGGTCGAAGGCAGATTCGGCCAACGCACAGAGCTGGAACTTGCCATCGCGGTCGGTGAAATAGGTGAACATGAAGTAGCTCAGCCAATCGGGTGTCTGCTCATTGAAGGCCCCGAGGATGCGCGGGTTGTCTTCATGGCCGCTGCGGCGCTGCAACAGCGCTTCGGCTTCTTCGCGGCCATCGCGGCCGAAATGCTTGTGCAGCAGATAGACCATCGCCCACAGGTGGCGGCCTTCTTCGACGTTGATCTGGAACAGGTTGCGCAGGTCGTACATGCTGGGCGCAGTCAAACCGAGTTGGCGCTGCTGTTCGACCGATGCCGGCTCGGTATCGCCCTGCGTGACGATGATGCGACGCAGATTGGCGCGATGCTCCCCCGGCACATCTTGCCAGGCCTTTTCGCCCTTGTGGTCGCCGAAATGGATCGTCCGGTCAGCATCGCCCGGGTTCATGAAAATGCCCCAGCGGTAGTCGCGCATCTTCACATGGCCGAACTGGGCCCAGCCTTGCGGATCGACGCTGACCGCCGTACGCAGATAGACATCCATGTCGGTCGAGCCTTCAGGGCCCATGTCATCCCACCAGCTGATGAAGTTGGGCTGCCATTGTTCGAGCGCGCGCTGCAAGGTGCGGTCGCTCGACAGATCGACATTGTTGGGAATTTTTTCGCTGTAGTTGATGCTGGACATCGAATTCTCCTGGGGTATTTGCGGGACTAATGGGGGTATCGGGTTATGCAGAGTATTTCTAGACGCGGTTCCAGTCAAAGACGGCTTTGTCGCCCTTGCCATAGACTTTCAGAGCGCCTTTTTCGCCGACCGCGTTGGGGCGCTGGAAGATCCAGTTCTGCCAGGCGGTCAGGCGGCCGAAGATGCGGGTGAACATATTCTCCGGCCCGTTGAAGCGCAGATTGGCCTCGAGTCCGGTCAATGCGTCGGGCGACATCGCCACGCGCTCTTCGATGGCGATGCGGATTTCATCGGTCCAGTCGATGTCGTCGGGGTTGGCGGTCACCAGTCCCAGGGCGAAGGCCGCATCGGCATCAAGCGCACCCTGGCCGCGCAAGGCCTCGATGGCGGTTTGATCTTCGTAGTAGCGCCGCTGCAAGCGGCTTTGTCCGGTCACCATCGGATAGAAGCCGAAATTGCATTCAGACAAATTGATGTTCGGCGCCGCCGCCGCGTCATCCGGTAACGCCAAGTGGTAGCTGCGGTCGCAGGCCAGGGCCAGTTCCATGAAGCTGCCGGCAAAACAGGATCCGGCATCGATCAGCGCAAACAGGCTGCGCGAAGTGACATCGAGTCGCGCGAAGGTGCGGCGCAGCAAGCCAATGGTTTCACGCACCAGCCAATGATGTTGATGCGCGATCAAGACCGCATCAGTGGCGAGCACTGCGGCGGCATCGCCTTCGGTCTTGATCAGCCAGACGCCGATGTCGAGCTCGCTGGTGCGCATCTGCAGGATCGCGTCTTCGAGCTCGCGCGCCATCAGCAGCGGGAACCATTGCTCACCGGCCGCCTCGATGCCGGCCAGATCGGTCGGTTGCGGGCCGCGCGGGCTTGAAACGATGAAAGCCGCGGTGCGCTTGGCGCGGTCAATTTCGACCCTGACATGCGAATAGATCAGCGCATCGGCCTCGATGCTGCGTTGCAGGGCTCTGAGCTTGACGCCACGACCTTCTGCCGGTCGGTCGCTCAAAGCGGCCAGTTCCAGCGCGCGTGCCTGCACTTTGCGGGCAAATTCAGCCGGCTTGGCGATGTCGTCGACCAGGCGCCAGTCCTTGGCTTTCTGGCCGCGCACGCCTTCCACGCTGGTGCAAAAAATATCCGCCAGGTCATGGCGCACATGCTTCTTGTCGGTCACGCGGGTCAGGCCGCCAGTGCCGGGCAGGACGCCCAGCAATGGCACTTCGGGCAAGCTGACCGCGCTGCTGCGGTCGTCGACCAGGATGATTTCGTCGCAGGCCAGGGCCAGTTCATAGCCACCGCCGGCACAAGCGCCGTTCACGGCAGCGAGGAACTTCAGACCGCTGTAGCGCGAGCTGTCTTCCAGACCGTTGCGGGTTTCATTGGTGAACTTGCAGAAGTTCACTTTCCAGGAATGGCTGGAAACGCCCAGCATGAAGATGTTGGCGCCGGAGCAGAAGACCTTGTCCCTGGCGCTGGTGATGACGACGCAGCGCACTTCCGGATGTTCGAAGCGGATGCGGCCGATCGCATCGTTGAGCTCGATGTCGACCCCGAGGTCATAGCTGTTCAGCTTGAGCTTGTAGCCTTCGCGCAGACCGGCGTTCTCGTCGATGTTGATCGCCAGCGTCGCCACCGGGCCACTGAAACTCAGCTGCAGATGCTTGTAGCTGCCGGGCTCGGTCTGGTACTCGACGCGGGCGGGGGTGGAAGTCGACATCGGGTCATTCCTTCATTGGAAGTAAGAAAATGCAAGATTTTGCATCCGGTGCATGAATAATAATGCATGTCATCGGCAAAGATCAAGCAATTTCTTGCATCTTTTGATTTTTATCCCGGCAGTTGCAGAAGTTCCCGTACCTTGCCGCGCAGCAACTGGAAGGTCGCATCGAGTTGCTGGGCGCTGGTGTCAATGCTCAACTGCGACTTTGAATAGAAGGCGGCGCGCCCGGCCAGGATGCTCTTGAGGTCTTCCATCGCCTCCTTGCTTGCCGCCATCGGGCGCAAATCGCCCTGCGCCTGGACGCGCTTCATATGGTCTTCGGGATCGGCCTGCAGCCAGACCGTCGTGCAATGGCTGAGCAACTGGTTGAAGGTCGCCGGGTCCGAGACCAGACCGCCAGGAGTCGCAATGACGGCCTCGGGATAGATCTGGATCGCCTCTTCCAGCGCACGGCGCTCATAGCGGCGATAGGCATTCATGCCATAGAGAGCCTGAATTTCGGCAACGCTGCAACCGGCAAACTTCTCGATTTCCCGGCTCAACTCGACAAAGGGGAAGTCAAGGTCGTCGGCCAGCATCTGCCCCAGTGCAGATTTGCCTGCGCCACGCAGTCCGACCAGCGCGACGCGCGGATTGGCGATGGCGCTGCTGCCTCCGGTGCCCAGCGCCTGGCCGATCGCAATGCGCGCCTTGCGCAAGCTGGTTTCGTCTGCGCGTTCGAGCAATTCACGGATCAGCAGCCATTCCGGGGTCGAGGTGCTGATGTCGCCAATCAACTCGACCAAATTGCAGTGCAGCGCGCCGGCCACCTGCAGCAAGACCAGGATCGAGGCATTGCCTTCGCCATATTCGAGGTTGGCCAGATGGCGCTCGGACACCCCGGCGCTGGCGGCGACCGCTTTGCGGGTCATACCGCGGCGTGCCCGCAGCGCACGCGCCCGCTCGCCCAGGCCGACGAGAAAGGCATTCTTTTCGGCGTGAACTGCAGGCTGGGCCGCGGGTGGGCGGTCGACGATCGGATCTTCAGTGGGCATGATGGTTCAAGTGTAAATCACGATATGCAATATATTGCTTGACAGGGCTGGCTTCTCGCATTATCGTTCGCTCATGCACAATAATTCATGCTGGATGGATTTGCAAGTGCGAATTGTGAGTGGAGTGATCTATGTCAGATAGCGCCGCGGCAAAAGCCGGTTTTAGAACCCAGTTGATGGCGCTGACCTCGGCCTTGGTCGGACGTCCGCTCGACCAAGGTCTGGATGCCTGGCTGAATGCCGAGCATGGCCCCGGCTCAGCCAGCTTTGCCGCCCTGAAGGCCGCCTGCATCGAAGGCGTCGAACAAGGCTGGCTCTGCGACCGCGAAGGCGGCGGTCTGCGCTATGGGCGGATCTTCAAACCGGCCGATGACTTGCAGGGCTATTCGGTCGATGTGGTCGACATGGCCAATGTCGCCGGCCCGCACCATGTCCATCCGATGGGCGAGATCGATCTGATCCTGCCTATCGACTCCGGTGCCAGGTTTGACGGCCGCCCGCAGGGCTGGCTGGTCTGCCCGCCCGGCAGTGCGCATCGGCCGACGGTGACCGGTGGCCGGGCCCTGGTGCTCTATCTGCTGCCCCAGGGCCGCATCGAATTCACGCAATGAACGACATCCCGAGGCCTCCAATGACCGATCTGCTTCCCAACTATCTCGCCGGCCAATGGCAATTCGGCAATGCCTTCGGCACCACTTTGACGGATCCGGTGACCGGGCAGGAACTGGTCCGGGTCGATGCCACCGGGCTGGACCTGGCTGCGGGCTTCAAGTTTGCCCGCGAGCAAGGCGGCGCCAGTCTGCGTGCGCTCAGTTATGCGCAGCGCGCCGTGATGCTCGGCGCCGCAGTCAAGGTCCTGCAGGGCCAGCGCGAGGCCTATTACGAGATCGCCACCGCCAACAGCGGCACGGTCAAGAACGATTCGGCGGTCGACATCGACGGCGCCATCTTCACCCTGGGCAGCTATGCCAAGCTGGGCGAATCGCTGGGAGAGCGCCGCTTCATGCTGG
>CANFIC010000151.1 GCA_947446685.1 Burkholderiales bacterium | reverse complement strand
GCGATATATCGCGCCGCTTGAACAGCGAAGACCGCAGCTTGAGCGCCAGCCCGGTTGACGCTGCGACGCTGGCAGCGCTAATCGCCCGCATCAGCGACGGCACGATCTCGAATAACGGCGCGCGCCAAGTCTTCGACGCGCTTTGGATCGGCAGCGGGTCGGATGTCGATCAATTGATCGAGTCGATGGGGCTCAAGCAAATCAGCGATCAATCCGGACTCGAAGCCATCCTCGACGCCGTGCTGGCGGCGAATCCGAAATCGGTCGAAGAGTTCCGCGCCGGCAAGGAAAAAGCCTTCAATGCGCTGGTCGGTCAGGCGATGAAAGCGACCCATGGCCGCGCGAATCCGGCCACGGTCAATGAACTGTTGAAGCGAAAGCTGGTCAGTAACAACTGAGCCGGCGCCGGACTCAGCGCAGCCTCAGCCTGGTTGCAAATGCTTCAAACTCGGCATCTACTGCAGGCCAGACCCGCGCCGGGTCGACATCCTGCAAGGTCGCACGCAGCAGACGCCGCAGCGTCTCGGCCTGGGGCGTCAGCGGCCCGGCAAAACGCACTTGCTCGGCATCGAGAATGACGATGGTGGGAAAGGTCTCGACGTCGAGATCACCGACCAGTTCGGCTTCCTCCTCGATGTCGATCCAATGCCATTGCAGGTCAGGCAGGATGGATGAAAATTCTGTTTCCAGCTGTTGCAACAAGGGCCGGTAGTCGTCGCAAAGTCTGCACCAAGCCGCGCATAAGCAGGCCAGATGAAGGGAGGCTGAACTCATCCGGCGATCGTAGCACCGGCTTTTCTTGCAACGGTCAGCCCAGGGCGTCGTTCACCTGTTCGTTGAATTCAGCCAGGCCAACCGCCAGATTGACCTCGCGCGGCAGCGCGTCGCGGACCGAAAATACACCCAGAATGCGGCCTCGATCGGTCAGCACCGGCAGATGCCTGAAGCCGCGCTCGATCATGATCAACACCGCGTCGGCGACTTTCATTTCAGGCCCGATGCAGCGCGGATTACGTGTCATCACTTCGGCCGTCACGGTCTTGACCGGATTGAGCGCCTTGGCCAACACGCGCGTCATCAGGTCGCGCTCGGTCAGGATGCCCACCAAGGCAGCGGCGGCATCGATGATCAACACGCTACCGCAATTGGCGCTCGTCATCACGCAGGCGGCTTCATGCACCGTCGCGTCAGGTCCGATACTGACGATATGGCGTTTTGCCATCGACTGGGAAACCGTACGTTCAGCCATGGTGATACTCCTTACCCGCGCGATCGGCCGGCCGGCCGGATCAGCGCAAACTCGCGTTGATCTTGTCCAACGCCGCAGCGCCGGGGCAGAGTTGCCTTTCTGACAAACTGTTCAATGGCGCCGCACAGGTGTTCAGCGAGGTATGCAGATCACCGGCGAGGGCGTCAAGGTAGAGCAGCCCGGTCACGACTTCGCCGCGCGCCGCATGCTGTTGCATATAGCTCATTGCGGCATAGCGATCGGTCGGGTCATAGTCGCTGTGAAGTTTGCGCAGGCGCAGCACGGTGCCGTCATGCTGATCCACCTCGACGACCTCACCGGGCGCATAAGCGGTGGTGATTTCGCAGCCCGGTGTGATGAAGTCGATGCGGCTGACCGCCTCGTTGTGCTGGCGCACATAGTCGTAGCTCTTGGTGCTGCCGCCATGGTTGTTGAAGGTCACACAGGGACTGATGACGTCGATGAAGGCAGCGCCGCCATGGGCCAGCGCGCCCTTGATCAAGGGCACCAATTGCGCCTTGTCGCCCGAGAAACTGCGCGCGACATAGGTGGCACCGAGTTGCAGCGCGATACCGACCAGATCGACCGGCGAATCGCTGTTGATGACGCCCTTCTTGCTTTTCGAGCCTCGGTCGGCGGTGGCTGAGAACTGCCCCTTGGTCAGGCCGTAGACGCCGTTGTTTTCGACGATATAGGCCATCCGCACGCCGCGCCGCATGATGTTGGCAAACTGTCCCAGCCCGATCGAGGCCGAGTCGCCATCGCCTGACACGCCGAGATAGAGCAAGGCGCGGTTGGCAAGGTTGGCACCGGTCATCACCGAAGGCATGCGGCCGTGCACGGTGTTGAAGCCATGCGATGCGCCGAGGAAATAGTCCGGCGTCTTGGAACTGCAACCGATACCCGAGAGCTTGGCGACACGGTGCGGCTCGATGTCGAGTTCCCAGCAAGCCTGGATGATGGCGGCCGAAATCGAGTCATGCCCGCAACCGGCACAAAGCGTCGAGATGCGCCCTTCGTAATCGCGCCTTGTGTAGCCGACCTTGTTGGTATGCAGCGAAGGGTGATGCAGCCGGGGCTTGGTGATGAAGGTCATACCGTCTCCTCGATCTTGGTCGGGTTTTGCACGACCAGGCGTTTGCCTATGGCCGCGATGATGAAACGCGCGGTGATCGGTGTACCGTCGTAGTGCAATATCCGCACCAATCTTGCCGGATCGATGTCGAGCTCGTTGACCAGCATCGAGTGCATCTGCGCATCACGGTTCTGCTCGACGACGAAGACCTTGTCATGCGCCGCGATGAAGTCGGGTACTGCCTGCGAAAAGGGGAAAGCGCAAAGCCGCAGCGCGTCGAGATGGACGCCGTCAACTTCGAGCAGATCGAGTGCTTCGCGCATGGCCGGGCTGGTCGAACCGAAATAGATCACGCCAATGCTTGTCGGCTTCAAAGCATTGCGCAACACCGGCTGCGGCACCATATCCGCTGCGGATTTGAATTTCTTCAGCAAGCGCTCCATGTTGTAGATGTAGTCGGGGCCGCGCTCAGAATACTGTGCGTAAGGGTTGCGGGTGGTACCGCGAGTGAAAAATGCGCCCTTGGTCGGGTGCGTGCCGGGCAAGGTACGCCAGGGGATGCCATCGCCGTCGACATCCTTGTAACGGCCGAAATCCTTGCCGGCTTCCAGTTCTTCGGCCGTCATCACCTTGCCGCGGTCATAGCTGCGGGCATCGTCCCAGACGAAAGGCTTGCTCAAGCGCTGATTCATACCGATGTCCAGATCGGTCATGACAAAGATCGGCGTCTGCAAGCGGTCGGCGAGATCGAGCGCTGCAGCCGAATGCTCGAAGCATTCGAACGGATCCTCTGGCAGCAGCAGCACATGCTTGGTGTCGCCATGCGATGCATAGGCGCAGGCAATCAGGTCGGACTGTTGGGTGCGGGTGGGCATGCCGGTCGATGGGCCGCCGCGCTGGACATTGATGATGGTGACCGGGATTTCAGCGAAGTAGGCCAGGCCAATAAATTCTGTCATCAACGAAATGCCAGGTCCTGAGGTGGCGGTAAAAGCCCGCGCTCCGTTCCAGCCGGCACCGACCACCATGCCGATCGAAGCGAGCTCATCTTCGGCCTGGATGATGGCAAAGCGGTGCTGACCGGTGGACGGGTCGATGCGGAATTTCTCGCAATATTTCTGGAAGGCCTCGGGAACCGATGAGGAAGGAGTGATCGGATACCAGGCTGCTACCGTGGCGCCGCCATAGATGCAACCCAGGGCAGCGGCGCTGTTGCCGTCGGTGAAGATCTGGTTGCCGACCATGTCGGCGCGACGCACGCGGATGCCCAACGGCGCTTGCAGATGCTGCTTGACGTAATCACGCCCCAGATGCAAGGCCTTGACATTCGATTCGAGCAGACGCTCCTTGCCCTTGTATTGCTCGGCAAACAAAGCTTCGAAAACTTCCGCATCAAGGTCGAGCAGCACCGACAAGGCACCGATGTAGATGATGTTCTTGAACAGCTGCCGGTGGCGCGGATCGGTGTAGGCGGCATTGGCGATTTCTGTCAGAGGTACACCGATCACCTGCACATCTTCACGGAAACTCGAGGCCAGCATCGGCCTGGTGCTGTCATAGAACAGATAGCCGCCGGGCTCGATCTCGGCCAGATCGGCAGCCCAGGTCTGCGGGTTCATCGCCACCATCATGTCGACACCGCCGCGCCGGCCGTGATAGCCCTTTTCGCAGACGCGTGCTTCATACCAGGTCGGCATGCCCTGGATATTGCTCGGGAAGATATTGCGGGGGCTGACCGGCACGCCCATGCGCATCACGGCCTTGGCGAACAACTCGTTGGCCGAGGCCGAGCCCGAGCCATTGACGTTGGCAAACTTGATGACGAAATCGTTGACTGCTTCGATACGTTTCATACGGTCTCCGTTGGCTTCCTGCTGCGTGCCGGGGTTTGGCTATCGCGACAATGAGGCCCGGCTTGCGCCGTATTGAGCAGGAATTTCTGCATGTCCCAGGCGCCGGTCGGGCAGCGTTCGGCGCACAAGCCGCAATGCAGGCAGACGTCCTCGTCCTTCACCATCACATGGCCGCTCTTCAGCTCGGTCGACACATACAGATCCTGCGCCAGATTGAGTGCCGGCGCCTTCAGCCGCTGGCGCAGGTCGGCTTCATCACCGGGTTCGGTGTAGGTGATGCAGTCCATCGGACAGATGTCGACGCAGGCATCGCATTCGATGCAGGTGTCGCTGTTGAACAAGGTCTGCACATCGCAGTTCAGGCAGCGCTTGGCTTCTTTGAAGGCGGTGGCTGCATCGAAACCCAGTTCAACTTCAACCTTGATGCTGGCCAGCGCCATCTCGGCAGCCACCCAAGGCACCTTGAAACGATGATCGTTCGACACATCGTTGTTGTAGCTCCATTCGTGAATGCCCATTTTCTGCGACATCAAATTGGTCATGGGCGGCGGCCGCTTGGCGGTGTCCTCGCCATGCAGGAAGCGGTCGATCGAGACCGCCGCCTCATGACCATGGGCCACGGCGGTGATGATGTTCTTCGGGCCATAAGCCGCATCTCCGCCGAAGAAGACCTGCGGTAGCGTTGACTGGAAAGTACCGGGCTTGAGCACCGGCAGACCCCAGCGATCGAAGTCGATACCGCTTTCGCGTTCGATCCAGGGAAAGGAGTTCTCCTGGCCAACCGCGACCAGTACCGTATCGCAGGCGATGAAAACATCGGGGGCACCGGTCGGCACCAGATTGCGCAGCCCCTTCTCGTCATAGACCGCCGCCACCAACTCGAAAGTCATGCCGGTCAGCTTGCCGCCTTCATGCGCAAAGCTTTTCGGCACTTGGAAGTTGATGATCGGAATGCCTTCGTGAACCGCATCCTCTTTTTCCCAGGGCGAGGCCTTCATCTCGTCAAAGCCGCTGCGCACGATCACCTTGACATCGCTGCCACCCAGGCGCCGGGCCGAACGGCAGCAGTCCATCGCGGTGTTGCCGCCGCCGAGCACGATGACCCGCGCGCCGACGCTGGTGATATGGCCAAAGGACACCGAAGCGAGCCAGTCGATGCCGATGTGGATCTGTTCTGCGGCCTCCTGGCGACCGGGAATGACCAGATCACGCCCGCGCGGCGCACCGCAGCCAACAAAGACCGCGTCGAACTGCTGGGCCAGCAAGGCCTGCATCGAATCGACGCGCTGCCCGCTGTTGAACTTCACGCCCAGATCAAGGATATAGCCGGTCTCTTCGTCGATCACCGACTCAGGCAGCCGAAAGCGCGGGATCTGCGAGCGGATGAAGCCGCCAGCCTTGGTTTCACCATCGAACACCGTCACTTCATAGCCGAGCGGGGTCAGGTCGCGCGCCACCGTCAGCGAAGAAGGCCCGGCGCCAATGCAGGCGATGCGCTTGCCATTCGGCGCTGCGATTGCGGGCATGCGGCTCTTGACCTCGCCCTTCTGATCGGCCGCCACTCGCTTCAGGCGACAGATCGCCACCGGTTCGGGCTGGGTGCCATTGTTCTCCTCGACGCGACCGCGCCGGCAAGCCGGCTCGCAAGGCCGGTCACAGGTCCGTCCCAGCACGCCAGGAAAGACATTCGAGACCCAGTTGACCATATAGGCGTCTGTGTAGCGCCCCTGGCCGATCAGACGGATGTATTCGGGTACCGGGGTATGGGCCGGGCAGGCCAATTGGCAATCGACAACCTTGTGGAAATATGCCGGGCCGGCTGAATTGGTGAGTTGCAATGCGGTCTCCTTTGTATTCGGGTAGCCTGCTTTTCAATCCTCTGCCGCCTATTGCCCATGCGCACGCAACCGGCCTCGCAGCCATTGTGCAGTGCTTTCAGCAGCCTGCTTAGCGTAAGTAAAGGCCTCGGCACGAATTTGACATTTATCAACCATTGCCGGCGGCAGCAGATGTTAGCCTGACTTACCCCCGCCGGAGGAGCAGCGATGAGCAGCAAAGTTCAAGAATCTACCGATTTCGTCGCCTTGGATGCCTGTCATGAGCAGACCAAGAGTCATTTGATCGACTTGCTCGCAATGCTGCAGCAAATGATGAACTCGGGCATTGACGGCGAAGTCCAGGCCAAGGCGGCAAGCATTGAAGAATTCTTCTCCGGGGCCTCGAGACAACATCACCTTGACGAGGAAAAGAATGTCTTCCCGCCGCTGCTGGACAGCGGCGATGCCGAACTGGTCGCGGCGGTCCGCACCATGCAGCAGGACCATGGCTGGATCGAGGAAAACTGGCTTGAACTTGGCCCCCAGCTGCGCGCGATTGCTGCGGGCAACCATTGGTTCGACATGGAGCAATTCCAGCAATATGTCGATGTTTTCAACCAGCTCTGCTCATCCCATATCGCGGTGGAAGAAGCGCTGATCTACCCGCAAGCCAAGGCCAGCTTGGCGCGGCTGAACCGATCTCAGCCAGCAGGCTGAATCTACCCTGTCGCATCCTGACAGGGTAAAGCCTGTCGGAACTGCGAGGTCTCCCGGTGACAATGCGCGCTTCACGCGCGAGCGCGCCACCTCGAGGGTCACCCATTGATCGATACCAAAACCAGCTCGGCGCCCAGCAGCGTTGCAGCCCTGCGTCAGCCAGCCGGTCTGAAAGTTATTTTCTTTACCGAGATGTGGGAGCGCTTCAGCTATTACGGCATGCGCGCCCTGCTGGTGCTGTACCTTGTCAACTCGCTCGGCTATGCGCGCAATGACGCCTTGACGCTTTATGGCATCTATACCGGCCTGGTCTATCTGACGCCGCTGGTCGGCGGCTATTTGGCCGACCGCTATCTGGGTATGCGACGCGCTGCGGTGATCGGCGCCGTGGTGATGATGCTGGGCCATTTCGCGATGGCCTTTGAGCCACTGCTGCATGTGGCAATGGGCTTGCTGATTGTCGGCAACGGTTTCTTCAAACCGAACACATCGGCGATGGTCGGCGAGCTCTACGAGACCGATGACCCGCGCCGCTCCGGTGGCTATACGATTTTCTATATGGGCGTGAACCTGGGCGCCTTTTTATCGCCGCTGGTGGCGGGTACGCTGGGTGAGCGGTTGGGCTGGCATTGGGGCTTCGGCTCGGCCGGCATCGGCATGGCGATCGGCCTGTTTGTACTGCTGTCCGGCCAGCGCCTGCTCGGCCGTGCCGGCCTGAAAGCGGACCAGGATGCAGTCAGCATGAAGGATCTGCCGAAGATCCTGATCTGGACAGCTTCCTGCATCGCCTTCATCTATGCGGCGATGGCTGGCTGGACGATTTTCTCGGCCTTGATTGCAGATTGGCCTTTGCTGCTCAAACTGGCTGTAGGCGCAATGATTGCTGGGCTTGCGCTGTGGTTGCCAGGATTGATGTCGGATCGCAAAGCCGAGCCGCTGAGCCACGCGGAGCGCGGCCGAGTTGCAGGCATTGGCATCGTGGTGTTTTTCGTGATCTTTTTCTGGATGGGTTTCGAGCAGGCCGGTGGCACCTTGAACCTGTTTGCCGACACCCAGACCGATCGCCATGCTTTCGGATTCGAAATCCCGGCGTCCTGGTTCCAGTCGATCAACCCGCTGGTGATCGTGCTGCTGGCGCCGGTTTTTTCGATCATCTGGACAAGATTGGACCAATCGCGCTTTGCCATCTCGGACACCGCCAAACAGGCTTTCGGCATGATCGTGCTGGGCCTGGGTTTCGTCGTCATGGCAGCGGCACAATCACGCGCCGAACTAGCCGGCAGCGTCGGCCCACAATGGCTGGTGATCGTCTATGTGCTGCATACGATCGGCGAGCTGATGCTGTCGCCGGTTGGTTTGGCCATGGTGTCGCGGATGGCACCGGCAAGGCTGGCAGGGCTTTTGATGGGCGTCTGGCTGTTCTCTTCAGCGGTGGCCAACTACCTTGCTGGCGTTTTGGAAGGATTGCTCGCTGGCAGCGGCATGCCGCTGTTCGGTTTCCTGATCGCCTCGTCGATCGGCGCAGGGCTGGTGCTGCTGCTGTTGACCCCTCGGCTCGAACGATTGATGTCGCGAAGCAGTTGAGTTTTTTCACTCAAAGCCATCGAAGAAACTGTTTTTAAACACAGTTTCTTCGATCATTCCTGCACATCATCAGGGTGCCGTAGCCAACTCCATCCAGCCCAGCCATTGCATCGCTTGTTGACGGCTCTCACCGCACATTTGCAGTTCAGGTTTCAACGACAGGCAGACAGCTGGCCGTTCAGGTCGGCCGAACAACTGGCAGCGATCCTGCTGATCAAGCTGAATGCAACGGACGCCAGCCGGCTTGGAGAAGCCGTCGATGACCGGCATGCCGGGTATCGGTGAGCTGATGGAAGGCGCGATGCAACAAGCTGCGCAATGGTCTCGACAATGCATCGACTATT
>CANFIC010000150.1 GCA_947446685.1 Burkholderiales bacterium | reverse complement strand
CGAACCCGCGGTGGGGATAAACCCACACACGCTTTCCAGGCGTGCGACTTAAACCGCTCATCCACCTCTCCGGAGCCGGCCATCATAGCCCAGATAGGCATGCCCACCTGGACTCTGGCCCTGTTGCTTACTGCTTCGGCGGGGCTGGCTTGATCAGGGCCATCGCGGTGGCGATCAGACCCGATACCTCGCTCATATTGCCGGGCACGATCATGGTGTTGTTCTTCTGCGCCAGCTGGGCGTAGGCATCGACGGCTTTTTCAGCCACTTTCAGCTGCACGGCCTGGTCGCCGCCGGGCATCTGGATCGCAGCGGCAATCCGGCAGATGGCCTCGGCCGTTGCTTCGGCCACGGCGGTAATCGCGGCGGCGGTGCCCTGGGCCTTGTTGATTTCGGCCTGTTTCTCACCTTCAGAGCGGGCGATCGCGGCTTCACGGGCGCCTGTGGCGATATTGATCTGCTCCTGGCGGCGGCCTTCCGACGCGGCGATCAGCGCGCGCTTCTCGCGTTCGGCGGTGATCTGCGCCTGCATCGCATGCAGGATCACGGCCGGTGGGGTCAGATCCTTGATTTCGTAGCGCAGCACCTTGACGCCCCAGTTCAGCGCCGCTTCATCGAGCGCCTGCACGACCGAGCTGTTGATGATGCCGCGTTCCTCGAAGGTGCGGTCGAGTTCCATGCGGCCGATGACCGAGCGCAGCGTCGTCTGTGCCAACTGCGTGATGGCGACGATGAAATTGCTGGCGCCATAGCTGGCGCGCATTGCATCGGTGACCTGGAAGTAGAGGATGCCGTCGACGGTGAGCTGGGTGTTGTCCTTGGTGATGCAGACCTGGCTGGGCACGTCGAGCGGAATTTCTTTGAGCGAATGTTTGTAGGCCAGCCGGTCAATGAAGGGCACGAGGAAATTCAAACCCGGGGTCAGGGTGGCGTGGTATTTGCCCAGGCGCTCGATCACCCAGGCGTTTTGCTGCGGCACGACCTTGACCGAGCGAATGATGAAGATGACTGCAATGACGAGCAGAATCAGCGCGACTTCCATGGTTTATTTCTCCGGTTGTGATTCAACGCTGTCGAGTATGAGACAGCTGCCTTCGATGGCCTGGATAGCGAAATGGCCGGCATGCGGCTTGCCCTGACCGGCAAAACGCGCTTGCCAGTTGGCGCCGCGATATTGCACTTCGGCCGAGGCGTCTGCCGCCCAATGCTCGACTTTGACGGTCTGACCGATGTCGAGGTTGCCGTCGTGGATGGTGGCTGCGCCTGGTTTGCCGCCAGGACGCAGCTTGTGCCAGATGATCACAGCTGCGCCACCGACCAGCGCCGCTGCCAATATCTGCTGGGTATGGCCTGCGCCCAGATGCGCGGCCAGCGCCGCTGCAGCGCAGCCGAGGGCCAACATCAGCAGGTAAAAAGTTCCTGTCGCCAGCTCAACCGCCACCAGGGCGCCGCAGGCAATCCACCAGGCGGTGGCTTGATTCATGTCCATGTCACTCCCTTGGTTCATGATGCGCGCAGAGTGTAGCGCTGCGACTCTCGAACCTTTTGATCTGGATTCGGCTGGCCGGTTTTGAAAATTGATCCAGACATGGCGGCGATGAGGGCCTACACTTCGCGCCTTTCAGATTTTTGTGTCCCCGCCCCTGGAGGCTTCTGCCCATGCTTCGCTTTCGTTTCCCCATCGTCATCATCGACGAGGACTATCGCTCCGAGAACACCTCGGGTCTGGGCATCCGTGCGCTAGCCGAGGCGATCCAGAAGGAGGGCTTCGAGGTGCTCGGCGCCACCAGCTATGGCGACTTGAGCCAGTTCGCCCAGCAGCAGAGTCGCGCCAGTGCCTTCATCCTGTCGATTGATGACGAGGAGTTCACACCCGGCCCGGAGCTGGACCCGGCGGTGCTGAGCCTGCGCAAGTTCATCGAAGAGATCCGCTTCAAGAACGCTGACATCCCGATCTACATCTACGGCGAAACCCGCACCTCGCAGCATCTGCCCAATGACATCCTGCGTGAACTGCACGGTTTCATCCACATGTTCGAGGACACGCCCGAGTTCGTCGCGCGCCACATCATCCGCGAAGCCAAGAGCTATCTGGGCGGCTTGCCGCCGCCTTTCTTCAAAGCCTTGATGGACTACGCGCAGGACGGTTCCTATTCCTGGCATTGCCCGGGGCATTCGGGTGGCGTGGCTTTCCTGAAAAGCCCGGTCGGGCAAATGTTCCACCAGTTTTTCGGTGAGAACATGCTGCGCGCCGATGTCTGCAATGCGGTGGAAGAGCTGGGGCAGTTGCTCGACCATACCGGCCCGGTGGCAGCCAGCGAGAAGAACGCTGCGCGCATCTTCAACGCCGACCATTGCTTTTTCGTCACCAATGGCACCTCGACCTCGAACAAGATGGTCTGGCACCACACGGTGGCGCCCGGTGATGTGGTGGTAGTTGACCGCAATTGCCACAAAAGCATCCTGCACGCGATCATCATGACCGGCGCCGTGCCGGTCTTCATGACGCCGACGCGCAACCATTACGGCATCATCGGACCGATCCCCGAGAGCGAGTTTTCGCCAGCGGCGATCCGCAAGAAGATCGCCAAGAATCCGCTGCTGGCGGGTGTCGACGTCAAGACGGTCAAGCCGCGCATCATGACGCTGACGCAGAGTACCTATGACGGCGTGCTCTACAACACCGAGACCATCAAGGCCAAGCTCGACGGCTGGATCGACACCCTGCATTTTGATGAGGCCTGGCTGCCGCATGCGGCTTTCCACACCTTTTACGGCAGCTTCCATTCGATGGGCAAGAACCGCAAGCGCCCGAAGACGGCGATGGTTTACGCCACCCAGTCGACGCACAAGCTGCTGGCCGGACTCAGCCAGGCCTCGCAGGTGCTGGTGCAGGATTCACAGACGGTCAAGCTGGACAAGCATCTGTTCAATGAAGCCTATCTGATGCATTCGTCGACCAGCCCGCAATACGCCATCATCGCCAGTTGCGATGTGGCCGCAGCGATGATGGAGCCCCCCGGCGGCACGGCGCTGGTGGAGGAAAGCATCTCCGAGGCGCTGGACTTCCGCCGCGCGATGCGCAAGGTCGACGAGGAATACGGCAAGGACTGGTGGTTCAAGGTCTGGGGCCCGGACCAGCTGACCGAAGATGGTTTCGGCAAGCCGGCCGACTGGATGCTCAAGGCCAATGAAAAATGGCATGGTTTCGGCAAGATCGCTGCGGGCTTCAATATGCTCGACCCGATCAAGTCGACGATCATCACGCCCGGCATGGACATGAGCGGCAAGTTCGCCGAGAGCGGCATCCCCGCGTCGATCGTCACCAAATTCCTGGCCGAGCATGGTGTGGTGGTCGAGAAAACCGGCCTCTACTCCTTTTTCATCCTGTTCACCATCGGCATCACCAAGGGTCGCTGGAACAGCTTGCTGACTGCCCTGCAGCAGTTCAAGGACGATTACGACAAGAACGCGCCGATCTGGCGCATCCTGCCCGAATTCGCCGCTGCCAACCCGCGCTATGAGCGGCTGGGACTGCGCGACCTGAGCCAGAGCATCCACGAAATGTATGCCTCGGGTGACATCGCCCGCCTGACGACCGAGATGTATCTGTCGGACCTGCACCCGGCGATGAAGCCCAGCGACGCCTTTGCGCATATTGCCCAGCGGCGGACCGAGCGGGTGCCGATCGACGAGCTCGAGGGCCGCATCACGACCGCGCTGCTGACGCCTTATCCACCCGGGATCCCGCTGCTGATTCCCGGGGAGCGCTTCAACCGCAAAATCGTCGATTACCTGAAGTTCACCCGCGCCTTCAACGCCAAGTTCCCGGGTTTCGCCACCGATGTGCACGGCTTGGTGGCTGAAAAGAGCGAAGAAGGGCGGATCAGCTATTACGTCGATTGCGTACAAGCCGACTGATTGCAGCTTGAATAGAAAAAGGGGCCTTGAGGCCCCTTTTTTTCGACCATCGATCGCTGGATCAGCCTTCGGCGGATACCGCCATATGGCTGAAGCCTCCGTCGACATACATGATTTCAGCGCTGACACCGGCGGCCAGATCCGACAGCAGGAAGGCGGCAACATTGCCGACATCCTCGATCGTGATGTTGCGGCGGATCGGCGTGGCGGCGGCAAACTGGGTCAGCAAGCGGCCGAAATCCTTGATGCCTGAAGCTGCCAGCGTCTTGATCGGCCCGGCCGACAGGCCATTGACGCGGATGCCACGGGCACCCAATGACTGGGCCAGATAGCGCACACTGGCTTCGAGCGAGGCCTTGGCCATGCCCATGGTGTTGTAGTTCGGCACATAACGCATCGCGCCGAGATAGGACAGGGTCAGCAGCGAAGCTCCGCTGCGCAAGCGCGGCAAAGCCAGCTTGGCCATCGCCGGAAAGCTGTAGGCCGAAATGTCATGGGCAATACGGAAATTCTCGCGCGTCATGCCGTCAAGAAAGTCACCGCCGATCGCTTCACGCGGGGCAAAACCGATCGAATGCACCAAGCCGTCGTACTCGGGCCAGGCCTCGCCCAGGTTGGCAAACAAGGCTTCCAGCTGGGCGTCATCCGAGACATCGCAGTCAAAAACCAGGCTCGAGTCGAATTCGGCAGCAAATTCGGTGATGCGGTCCTTGAAGCGCTCGCCCTGATAGCTGAAGGCCAATTCCGCACCTTCGCGGTGACAGGCTTTGGCAATGCCATAAGCGATCGATCGGTTCGAAATGACGCCTGTGATCAGCAATCGCTTGCCGGCGAGAAATCCCATGGTGGCTCCTGTTCATTGAATTAGCGGCGGATTTTCGCATGGCATTGACAGCTCTGCGGCCGAATGCTTGTCGGAAAGGTGCTTGCATAGTACAATCAGTCTTTCGCTGAAACGCGGATGAGCGGCCCAAAAGGCGGTTCACAAGCGGAGTGAAGAGCTAGCACAGATCCAAGACAGTGACGTGAACGGCAAAAAGCAGGCCTGTATGAAGTAGCAGGCAGGCGACAGGATTTGGGCGGATTCATCCAGCCCATTTTTTTTTGCTCGAACGAATTCGCTACCTGGCCCGGTATGGCTTTGAAACCAAAAAAATCAGCCCGGAAGACCCTATACGCAGCACCTGCCGCGGGAAATTGAAGATTACTGATTCATGAATTGGCAAGACGCTGTTGAGAAAACCGTGACCGGACTGGGTTACGACCTGGTGGACTGCGAACGCAGCCCGGCTGGATTGCTACGCGTCTATATCGACCGGCTGCCTGAGTTGGCGGCTGCGGGCGAGTTGATCAATGTTGAAGACTGCGAGCGCGTGACGCGGCAGTTGCAATATGTGCTCGAAGTCGAAGAATGCCCCTATGAGCGCCTTGAAGTGTCGTCGCCGGGTCTTGACCGTCCGCTGAAAAAAGCCGCCGACTATGCGCGCTTTGTCGGACAGGAAGTCGAGATCACGCTGCGTATGCCGTTCCAGGGGCGCAAGAAATACAAGGGAATGCTGGCCCTGCTGCCAGAGACGGCCGCGCCGGTTGACGCAGCAGCGCCCGAATGGCGTCTGATCATCAGCGAAGGTGGCGCTGATCAGGCATTGGATTTTTCTCTTGAGGAAGTCCGCGAAGCACGCTTGGTGCCCGTGGTGAACTTCAAGGGTCGCGGCAGCAAGCCCGCACCGGCCAAAAAGGGCGGTGGGGAAGAAGTCGTGCGCATTAATGACAAGGTTGACGGAGGTCCTGATCAATGAACCGCGAACTGCTGATGTTGGTGGATGCAATTTCACGCGAAAAAAGCGTGGAACGCGATGTAGTGTTTGGCGCTGTCGAGGCCGCTTTGGCTTCGGCGACCAAGAGGCTTTATGGCGGAGAGGCTGACATCCGCGTCTGCGTCGACCGCGATTCGGGCGAGTACGAGACTTTCCGCCGCTGGCATGTCGTGCCCAGCGAAGCCGGTCTGCAGAATCCCGATTCTGAAATCCTGTTGTTTGAAGCACAGGAACAGATCGTCGACATCGAAGTCGACGACCATATCGAAGAGCCGGTTGATTCGGTGCCGATCGGCCGTATCGGCGCGCAGGCCGCCAAACAGGTGATCCTGCAGAAGATTCGTGATGCCGAACGCGAGCAGTTGCTGAATGACTTCATGGCGCGGGGCGAGAAGATCTTCGTCGGCACGGTCAAGCGTCTCGACAAGGGCGACATCATTGCCGAGTCGGGTCGCGTCGAAGGGCGCCTGAAGCGCAGCGAGATGATCTCGAAGGAAAATCTCCGCACCGGCGACCGCGTCCGCGCCGTGATCCTGGGCATCGACTCGACGCAGCGTGGCCCGCAGATCATGCTGTCACGCAGCGCGCCTGAATTCATGGTCGAGTTGTTCGCCCAGGAAGTGCCCGAGATCGAGCAAGGTCTGCTGGAAATCAAGAGCTGCGCCCGCGACTGCGGGTCCCGCGCCAAGATTGCCGTGATCTCGCATGACAAGCGCGTCGACCCGATCGGTACTTGCGTCGGAGTGCGCGGCTCGCGTGTCAATGGCGTGACCAACGAACTGGCGGGTGAGCGGGTCGACATCGTGTTGTGGTCTGAAGATCCGGCCCAGTTCGTCATCGGCGCATTGGCGCCGGCGAATGTTCAGTCGATCGTCGTGGATGAAGAGCGCCATGCGATGGACGTCGTGGTCGACGAGGAAAACCTGGCGATTGCAATCGGTCGCGGCGGCCAGAACGTGCGGCTGGCTTCCGAGCTGACCGGCTGGCGCATCAACATCATGTCGGCCGAGGAATCGGCCGTCAAACATGAGCAGGAATCCGAATCGGTGCGCAAGCTCTTCATCGAGAAGCTCGATGTCGATGCCGAAGTTGCCGACATCCTGATCTCCGAAGGCTTTACCAGCCTCGAAGAAGTGGCCTATGTGCCGATGCAGGAAATGCTCGAAGTCGAGTCGTTTGACGAGGACATGGTCAACGAGTTGCGCACCAGAGCCAAGGATGCACTGTTGACGATGGAAATCGCCCGCGAAGAACTGGCTGAGGGCGTGTCGCAAGACCTGCGCGATCTGGAAGGCGTCACGCCCGAACTGATCGCCAAGCTCGCAGAAGGCAATGTCAATACCCGCGACGACCTGGCCGATCTGGCCGTCGACGAATTGGTTGAATTGGTCGGCATGGACGAGGCCGAGGCCCGCATCATGATCATGAAAGCCCGCGAACATTGGTTCACGACCTGAGGCGACTTTCGCCCTGGCACAACCGATCAATCTCGCAGCACCGAACGCATAAGTTAAGGATTCAACAATGGCTGTGACTACCGTCGCCCAGTTCGCCGCAGAGCTTCAACGATCAGCGAGTACGCTGCTTGAGCAGTTGCAAGCAGCTGGCGTCAACAAGGCATCTACCGATGATGTACTGAACGAAGCCGACAAGGAACGTCTGCTGGGCCACTTGCGCACAGCGCATGGCACCGCTGGCGTCGACCGCAAGAAGATCACGCTGACCCGCAAGTCGACCAGCGAAATCAAGCAGGCCGATGCCAGTGGCAAGGCAAGAACGATCCAGGTTGAAGTGCGCAAGAAGCGTACTTTCATCAAGCTCGACGAGACTGCGGGTGGCGACGAGGCCGGCCATGTCGTCGACGAGGCCGATCTGCAGCGCCGCCAGGAAGAGGCCCTGGCCCAGGCCGACGCTTTGCGTCAGCAAGAGGCCGAGTTGGCAATCCGGGTGCGCGAACGTGAACATGCCGAGCGCCTTGTCCGTGAAGCCGACGAGCAGCGCCGTCTGGCCAAGGTGGCTGCCGACATCATCGCTACCGACGAGGCCGCAGCACGTGCAGTGGCTGATGCCGCCGCCGCCAGGGCCGCCTCGAGGGCGCCGCGCGGGACCGCCGAATCAGTGGCCAAGGAAGCTGCAGCGATCAACAAGGCTTCTGCCGCCAGCCGCAGCGCGAAAGCTGCTCCGGCATTGCCTGAGGCCCAGCCAATTGCCGTTGCTGCAGTCGTTGCAGTCGTTGCAGCGGTCGAGCCGGTTGCAGTTGCCGCTCCGGCCGAACCGGTCAAACCAGTCCTGCGTGTGGTCAAAGCCATCGACGTCGGCGCCGAAGAGAAACAAAAACAGGTCGATCTGGAGCGCCGTCGCAAGGCCGCCGAGTCCGAGGCCTCGGCCATTCGCGCCATGATGAATGCACCCAAGCGGGTGATGACGGCCAAGAAGGAAGAGCCCAAGCCGGTTGAACCCGCCAAGGAAATCAAGGGCACGATCCACAAGAAACCCGGAACTCCAGGCGCGCCAGTGGCTGGCGTGGCCAAGCCGGGCGAGAAGAAATCAGTCAAATCCGAAAAACTGTCATCCAGCTGGTCTGATGACAAGAAGCGTGGTGGCGTCAAGCCTGCCGGCCCGGCCGCACCCGGTGGTGCAAGGCCTGCTGCTGGCGGCTGGCGCGCTCCGACCCGCGGTGCCGCTGGCGGCCGTCGCGGCAGCAGCGATCGTGGTGCTGATCGCCGCGGTGGACTGACCAGTTTTGCCGCTCCGGTTGAAGTACAAGCGCAGGAAGTGCATGTGCCCGAGACGATTTCGGTTGCCGATCTGGCGCACAAGATGTCGATCAAGGCTTCGGAGCTGATCAAGGTGTTGATGAAATTGGGCCAGATGGTCACGATCAATCAGCAACTGGACCAGGAAACCGCAATGATTCTGGTCGAGGAAATGGGCCATAAGGCCTTCCCGGCCAAGCTCGATGATCCCGATGCGT
>CANFIC010000149.1 GCA_947446685.1 Burkholderiales bacterium | reverse complement strand
GCTGCAGGCGGCCGGTGCGCTGGACGTGAGCGGCAGCACGACGACTAACCTGACGACGACCACGACTTCCGCTGGCACGACCAACTTCGGCGCGACCACGGTCGGCAACAACTTGTTGGTGACCAGCACCGGCGCGGTCACGCAGACCGGGGCGCTAACGGCCGCAGCGACAACGATCGCCGCAGGCAGCAACGCGATCACGCTGAGCAACGCCGCCAATGACTTCACCGGAACGGTCACGCTCACAGGCGGAACCACCTCGGTGACGGACAAGAACGCGCTGACCCTCGGCACGCTGGCCACGGGCGGCCTGACTGTGGTGAATACGGGGGCGCTGAACCTGGGCGCAGGCACGGTCGTAGGGGCGCTGAGCGCGACGTCTAACGGCGGCGCGGTCACGCAGACTGCAGGCGGGCTGACGGTGACCGGCGCGACCACGGTGACGGCCGGTGGTGGCGACGTGACGCTGAACAACGCGTCCAACGATTTCGGAACGATCAGTGTCAACGGCGCGAACGATGCCAGCCTGGCCGATGCCAACGCCTTCACGCTCGGCAACAGCAGCAGCACCCACTTGCTCATGCTCACAGCGCCAGGCACGATTACGTTGGGCGGCACTTTGTCGGGCACCGGCGGCTTGGTCAAGGCCGGCGCGGGCACGCTCAACGTGACGTCCGCCCAGACCTATACCGGTGCCACCACAGTGAACGGGGGAACGCTGGCGCTACTGGGCTCCAACGTGCTGGCGCCTGCCACGACGCTGAAAGTGGCGAGTGGCGGTACTGCCAGCCTGACTGGCCAGCAGACTGTAGCCGGCCTCGAACTGGCGGGCACCTTCAATGGCAGCGGCACGCTCACAGCTCCGACCTATGCGCTCAACGGCGGTACCGTCAACGCCAACCTGGGAGGCGGCGCGTTGACCTCCTCAGGAAACAGCTCAATCAATGGCGTTGCGGCCATCGGCTCGCTCGTCGTCAACAACGGTACGCTTACTCTGCGGGGTGCCGGCAACACCTTGACCGCTACGCCCACGGTCACCGTTGGTAATTCGACCAATCTTGCCGCCCTGGTCTTGCCGGGCAAGGAAACCCTGGGCAGTCTGGTGGTTACAAGCCCGAGCAGCGTCTCCATTGCCAGCAGTCTGGAGACCACAGGCGCGATGACTATCGATGGCAAGCTCATCGCCACCGGCACTGACTTGTCCCTGAAAGGCCAGCAATTCACGGCCAACAACAGCCTCAATTCATTGGGCAGCGGCGCGGTGGCACTGGACTTCACCGGGCCGGTCAATCTGAAGACCTCAGACAAACTCCTGCTGGGCGGGGTCAAGTTCGGTGGCGGTGGCATTGTTGAGGCCAAGTCCATCACCCTCGGCGGCTCGACCCTGGTCAACGGCGGCAGCTTGCAATTGATCGCAACGGCTGCTCCAGAGCTCACAACACCAGCAGCCGACCTGCTCGGCAAGAACACCCCCGCCAACAAGCAGATCGCCTTCGCCGCCGATGTCGTATCGCAAGCCGCTGCAAGCAGCATCACAGTCGCCGACAACGCGAACCTGTCGATCCTGGCCAGCAATGGCGGGTCGGTCAGCCTGTTGTCGCCCAAGAACTTGTTCAGTGGCGGGCTGACGGTTCTCAGTGGTCAAGCCAATTCGCCCTGGGCCGCCAACACGAACCAGCAATATTCGATGCAGAGCCAGATCCGCCTGGCCGGTACGACGATCAATATCGGCGGCTCTGGCGTCGAGGCCGACGTGGTCAGCATCACTGCCGACAAGTTGGCTACATTGGCCGCTGCGCAGATCATTGCCCGGCTGCCCTTTGACAACCTGACCGGGACCCTCAGTTCGGTGCCAGGACTGACGCTGACGCTGACCGATGTCGCAATCGGCCTTGGTGTGGCCAAGCAGGTTCCTTTTGGTTCAAGTGCCAATCCAATCAACGTCAAGATCGGAAACAAGACCTACGGCGGCGGCTATATGACTGTGCTGCAGCATGGCACGGCTCAAGGTGCGACTGCGGTTTACCTGAAGGGGCCCGTCGTAGAAGGAACTTTCGGCTTCTTCTACGATGGCGCTGGCGTGCAGAGCGATATTCCGGTCTTCTACAACGGCGTGACCGCGATGACACCACAGCAATCGGGCACATTGTCAGCGACGGTATCGGTATCGGAAATCGCGCGCAAAGAGCATTTTGAAACGGCTGTCCGTACCGAAAACGTTGCTGCCAGAATGCGCACTGGCGTGATCGCCGAAGTTGGCCCCGGCAGGCCGGCAACCACCAGTTCTGAAGGTCCACGGCTGCCCGCCAATTGTTCGCCCGCCCCTGCTTCGCTTACTTGCGACTGAACTGATAAGTCATTCCACCCTTTCATGCAGAACTCTGAAACGACTGCGGCCCGACCTCGACGCCGCACCATTTTGCGTTGGACGGCCTGCGCCGGCGGTGGCTGGCTGGGCAGCCCGGTTTTCTCGCTGGCGGCCATTGCCCAAAGCAGCGCTGAGCCCCCACGGTTGGCGCTACTGATCGGCAACCGCGACTACCCGGGCGGTGATGACCTGCCACCGATCCACAAAAATGTTCGCGATCTCCGCGGCGCGTTGGAGTTGCGTGGCTTTGCAGTCAACATAGGGCTCGACCTTGACTTGGTGGCTGCGCGTGACCTCGTCAACAGCTTTGTCGCCAGAGTGCTTGCCGCTCCAGCCGATTCGACCGTTTTCTTCTATTTTTCGGGCCATGGTGCCCAGGTAGATGCCGAAAATCTGCTGGTTTCCGCCCATTTGAGCCCAAGAGTCAAAGCCGACGCTCTGATCAAGGGCAGCTTGGCTCTGGTCAACGATGTGGTCAGCCGCCTGCCGCACCGGCCGGCCGGGATGACGATTGCGGTCATCGATGCCTGCCGAACATCGCTGCAATCCGTCCAGGACAGCAATGGTTTGAATCAGGTCGAAGCCCCTCCGGGTTGCTTGATCGCCTTCGCCACCGGTGCCGGCAAGGCGGCTATCGCACCCAACGACGAAAAGCGGAACACTTTTTACACCGCATCCTTGGTCAAACTGCTGGTCACGGCATCCGACGACATTTCTTTTTCCGACCTGTTTCGCCTGGTCAAGGCCGACACCCAGCAAACCATGCTGAACCATCCGGTCCAACTGCTTCGTCAATTCGCGCAGTTTCCATTCATCGCGGAGAACACCCAGATACGCCGGCGAATCGCACCCTTGAAGCCCGACGCCCCACCAGCGCCGCCGCGCAAGGAGGATGAGTCAGAAGCCTGGGCCAAGCTCGAAGCGCTGGCATGGCCGGCCGAGGTATCCAAGGCTGCGATTGAATATCTCAAGAACCATCCGGAAAGCCAACTCGCCGGCAGCGCACAGGTAGCGCGTGATGGGGCCAGCGAAGCTGCTCAGATTCTGCGGCGCAGCAACGTGCGCCTCTACCGTAGCGCCTTTCAAGCCCTGGCCGAATTGCCCCCCGAACAGGCTGGCGACATCTACAAAGCCGGGCGTGGCGACAAAGATGCTGCCGCCCGGTTGGGCCGCCACTACGGCCGGTCGTTGGGCAGCGGTGCACAGGCGCTAGCCAATGTCGGACGATTCGAAGGATGGATGCAATATGCGGCAGCCTTGGGCAACGGTATCGCCAGCTATGACCTGTCGTTGCATTACCGCCGTACCGAGCAGCCGCAACTGGCTTCTGAGTACGAGAGCCGGGCACAAGAGCTCGGCTATACACCACCACCTTCGCTGGACAACAAGCGCAGCTAGAAAAGCACGCCTACAACAAATCGGCGCCCTGCCACCCCCAAGATTACCGCGACCTGATCAAGGTTCGCTGAGGGTTTTCATGGTTGCGAGGCACAGAAGAAATATGCAAACTGTTAGATCCAGCACGATCAATTTTTGAATGAAGTGAGGAATCGCAATGAATGTACTCAAATATAAATATTCAACCTGCATCGCCTTGCTACTGTCCTTGAGCGCGCTTTCGAACGCCCGCGCCGATGCCGCCCTGGACATCGGCGCCCAAGTGCCTGACGCCCAAGCGATCAAAGAAGGCTTGTTTCCTGAAGACCAGTGCAAGGAACTGGAAGCCAATGGCTTCAAATGCATGGGCGTAAAGGCGTCGATTCGCTATTCCCTGCCTGCCGCTTCGTTCCAGTTGGGCTCGGCCGATGTGCCCGCCCTGTTGAAAAAACAATTGGACGTTTTCGCTGAAGTCATCAAGTCCAAAAAAGGCTCGGGCCGCGTGGTCAGGATCGAAGGCCACGCTGATGCGAGGGGAACGCCCGAAGCCAATCAAGCCTTGTCGCAAAAGCGCGCCGATGCAGTCAAGTCTTACTTGATAGAAAAAGGCGTGGATGCGCCGATGCTCAAAGCCATGGGCGTTGGGGCCAAGGCCCCGAAAAATACTGCCGACCTCTTTTCAGGTGAAAACCGCCGGGTTGAAATCGGGCGCCAGGACTGAACTTCGTGGCCGGACTGACTTTGCATCTGTCCCACATCCATCGCCGAGTCTGGTGCAGCATCGCTCTAGAGCGCCGATCGGTACGACAAGAACTTTGCGCGGCCGAAAAATCTACTTCAACTGCGTTGTTGCAACCCTGACTCGCCAAGTCGCCAAATTACGATGAACCCGTTTGAAGACGAACAAGTCAAAATCAATCGATGGCTTTTGCCGCTCGATGATGAGGCTGCGCCCTGTGGGCCCGATCTGGAATATGACAACGAATTCCTGGCAATCACGCAGGCGGCGGCCGGCAAACCCGAATCACAGTTCGGCCCGGCCGAAGCGCCAGCATGGCGTGAAGTGCTTGAACTGGCCGATTCTCTGCTGGACCGCAGCCATGACCTGCGCATAGCCATCCTGTGGCTGCGTGCCAGCCTGAGTTTGCAAGGCTATGCCATCCTGCCTCTGGGCTTGGCGCTGCTCAACGGCCTGATCGAATCGCAATGGGACGCTTTGCATCCACTACCAGACGATGGCGATCAATATGCAAGAGCCAATGCCTTGGCTGTGCTTCGGGAAGTGGACGGATTGATCGGTGACCTGCGACTCGCAGTCTTGATCGAGGACCGCTCGATCGGTCGGGTGACAGTTCGCGCGGTCGAATTGGCTCTCGGACTCGCGCCGGCCATGAATGACGAAGAGGTGATGAGCAAGGAACGGCTTGCCGCGATGCTCGCTGCGGCAGTAGCCAAGGCGCCTGACCTAAGCCAACAATGCACATCGGCGCAGGTACTCACAAGGCAGTTGATGGGCTTGGTCAGTGACAAACTGGGCAGCGATCTGGCTCCAGACTTGAGGCCCCTCTGGGCCATCATCAACGGCCTGGTCACCTTGCTGCCTTCAGACTCTGCCGAAGCGGCCACGGACGTTGGCTCGGCCGAAGGCCCCGGTGGATTCGATGCAAACCCGTCAGGTCGGCAAGGCCTGTCCGGCACAGTGAATTCGCGCGAGGATGCGATTCACGCAATCGACATGATTTGCAGCTATCTTGAGCGGACCGAGCCTGCTAACCCGGCGCCGCTGTTCCTGCGGCGGGGCGGGCAATTGATCAACCAGAATTTTCTGCAACTGATGAAGATGCTTGCGCCGGAGGCACTCTCCGGCGTGGCAGGTCTGGTGGGCATCGACCCTTCCTCACTTGACCCGCCCGAAGAATATTGACATTCCCAAGTCCAAGTATTGATTGACCCGGTTTTCCTCTTCTTGCAACCCAGGAGTTTGAAATGAGCAGCAGCCAGAAATTCATCGCACGCAACCGTGCACCACGCGTGCAGATCGAGTACGACGTCGAGCTTTACGGTGCCGAGAAAAAGGTACAGCTCCCGTTCGTGATGGGAGTGCTGGCCGATCTGTCGGGCAAACCGGCAGACCCGCTGGCGCCGGTGGCAGACCGAAAGTTTCTCGAGATTGATGTGGATAATTTCGATGCCCGCATGAAGGCAATGAAGCCGCGCGTGGCCATGCAGGTACCCAACTCGCTCACCGGCGAGGGCAATCTGAGCGTCGACATCACCTTTGACAGCATGGATGATTTCTCGCCCGACGCTGTCGCACGCAAGGTCGATTCACTGAACAAGTTGCTGCAAGCGCGTGAACAATTGCAGAACCTGGTGACCTATATGGACGGCAAGGGCGGCGCTGAGGAGTTGATCGGCAAGCTGATGTCCGACCCCGCTTTGCTGGGCACGCTGGCCGCCTCGGCCAAGCCAACCGACGCCTGAACGGCGAGCAACTCCCAACCGAACAAGGATAGAGAAAATGGCAGAAGCACAAACCTCCAGCGCCCTTGCCGCCGTGGCAATGGAAGGCGGCGATCTCGCATCGTTGCTGCAGAAAGAATTCAAGCCCAAGTCCGATGATGCCAAGAGCGCTGTCGAGCAGGCGGTG
Organism: Burkholderiales bacterium; assembly: GCA_947446685.1. Taxonomy (GTDB): domain Bacteria; phylum Pseudomonadota; class Gammaproteobacteria; order Burkholderiales; family Burkholderiaceae_C; genus Paucibacter_A. Next base: position 2,319 of record CANFIC010000149.1, on the reverse strand, counting down.
CAGACCCTGGCGCAGCAGGCCTTGGCGCAGACCCAGTTGATCGGCAGCGATGTTGTCGCGTCGATCGAGGCAATGATCGCGGCAATCGACAAGAAGCTTTCCGACCAGATCAACCTGATCATGCACCACGAGGATTTTCAGAAGCTCGAAGGCGCCTGGCGGGGTCTGAGCTATATGGTCAACAACACCGAGACCGACGAGAACCTGAAAATCCGGGTGATGAACATTGCCAAGTCCGATCTCGGCAAGACGCTCAAGCGCTACAAGGGTACCAACTGGGATCAGAGCCCGATCTTCAAGAAGGTCTACGCCGAGGAATTCAGCCAGTTCGGTGGTCAGCCTTTCGGTTGCCTGGTCGGTGACTACCATTTTGACCAAAGCGCACCCGATGTCGAACTGCTGGCCGAGATGGCGAAAATTTCCGCCGCCGCGCATTGCCCCTTCATCACAGGGGCCTCGCCCAACCTGATGCAGATGGATTCCTGGCAAGAACTTGCCAACCCGCGCGACCTGACCAAGATCTTCACCACGCCCGAGTATGCCGCTTGGCGTTCTTTGCGCGAATCCGAGGATTCCAAGTACATCGGCCTGGCCATGCCGCGCTTCCTGTCGCGACTCCCCTATGGCGCGAAGACCAATCCAGTGGATGCCTTCAATTTCGAGGAAGACACCGGCTCGGCCGAACATGGCAAATACACCTGGGCCAATGCGGCCTATGCGATGGCCACCAACATCAACCGCTCGTTCAAGGAATACGGCTGGTGTTCACGGATCCGCGGCATCGAGTCGGGCGGCGCAGTGCAAAACCTGCCCACTCATTCGTTCCCCACCGACGATGGCGGCGTCGACATGAAATGTCCGACCGAGATCGCCATCGAAGACCGACGCGAGGCTGAACTGGCTGCCAACGGCTTCATGCCGCTGGTGCACCGCAAGAACAGCGACTTTGCCGCCTTCATCGGCGCCCAGTCGCTGCACAAGCCTGCGGAATACGACGACCCGGATGCTAGCGCCAACGCCAAACTGGCGGCCAGACTGCCTTACCTGTTTGCCACCTGCCGGTTTGCGCATTACCTCAAATGCATCGTGCGCGACAAGATCGGCTCATTCAAGGAACGGGAAGAAGTCGAGCGCTGGTTGTCGAACTGGATTTCGCAGTATGTCGACGGTGACCCAATCAATTCTTCCGAAAGCACCAAGGCTTCGCGACCACTGGCGGCCGCCGAAGTGATCGTGGCTGAGGATCCGGCCAATCCGGGCTATTACCAGAGCAAGTTCTTCCTTCGCCCTCACTATCAGCTCGAAGGCCTGACGGTCTCCTTGCGACTGGTGTCCAAGCTACCTTCAGCCAAGGGCAGTTGAGCCTGGTCTGTCGGACAAAGATTCTTCTTTCATCCTCAGTCGGCTGCAAGGCTGAGGGCGTTCGACTCGTCGGACGTTTTCTGCAGTCTTCCAACGCCCACTTTTTGGGCCAAATTTCTTTTTAGGAGTTTTTCATGGCAATGGACATGTTCATCAACATGGGCGCCAAGATCAAGGGCGAATCCCGAGACAAGGCGCAAGGCCCCAAAGGCGACATCGATATTCTGGCTTGGAGCTGGGGCATGTCGCAGTCCGGTACGACCCATACGGGCGGTGGCGGCGGTGCAGGCAAGGCCAATTTTCAGGATATTTCGTTCACCAAGTACATCGACAGCGCTTCACAGGCGCTGATGGGAACCTTGGCCAAAGGCTCGCATATCGACAAATGCGTGCTACTGGTCCGCAAAGCGGGTGAAGGCCAGCAAAAGTACATAGAAATCACGTTAGAAGAAGTGATCGTCACATCGGTCAGTACTGGCGGCAGCGGCGGGGAAGATCGCCTGACCGAAAACGTGACGCTGAACTTTGCGAAGGTCGCTTTCGATTACTTCAAGCAAGACGCCAAGGGTGCCACGGCCAGCGCCGGCATCTTCAAGTGGAATATCGCCCAAAACGTAGCTGGTTGATGGTCTGAAAGGTTGAGCTGGCTTGGCGCAGCGGCTCGGCTTGTGGGAAAAAGTTCCGCAAGCCGGGCTCCGCTGTTGAGCAAGTCTTGCTGCGATGCAAGCCTTGGCTTCTCAATAGTCCTATACCGGGCAGGCAGACCGGCTTTTTATTGCAAGCAATTGCAGCAAAGTCTTGGCTTTGACCTGATTCGAATGAACCTGAGGCAGACCCAACATGGCTGATACCCGAGCCGCCGAGCTGGCACTCAAGGAAGGCGATGCCCTGCAGGCATTGAAACGGCTGACAGAACAGGTCCGCGCTCACCCGCAGGACGCCAAGTTGCGCGTTTTC
>CANFIC010000148.1 GCA_947446685.1 Burkholderiales bacterium | reverse complement strand
GCGCGAAGTCGCAGCGGCGAAGTCCGCATGGCCGAGCGAGCCCGCATCGTCTTGGCGTGCTTGCGGGGCAAACGCAACGACGAAGTCGCGATCGAGATTGGTGTTCGACCGAATACGGTTGGGCAGTGGCGCCGGCGCTTTGCCGCCAACGGCCTGGCCGGACTTCGCGATGCACCCAGGCCCGGCAAGCCGGTCAAGTATGGCGTCGAGTTGCGTGATCGAATTTTGGCGCAACTTGAATTGCCGCCGCCTTCGGGTATGGCGAGCTGGGATGGTGGCTCGTTGGCGCTGGCGCTAAGCGTGTCCGATGATGCCGTGTGGCGGGTGCTGCGCAAAGAAGGCATTCAACTGCAGCGTCACCGCTCGTGGTGCGTCAGCACAGACCCTGAGTTTGCAGCGAAGGCCGCCGACGTGATTGGCCTGTACTTGAACCCGCCGCAGAACGCCTTGGTGCTCAGCGTCGACGAGAAACCTTCGATTCAGGCCCTTGAACGCGCGCGCGGCTACGTGCAGACCAGCAGCGGCAAGATCGTCCAAGGCATGAAGAGCACCTACAAGCGTCACGGCGCCCTCAACTTGTTCGCCGCCTTAGAGGTCGCCACCGGCATAGTTCGCGGCAAGACCACGCAGACCAAGAAGCGAGCTGACTTCCAGGCCTTCATGGAGGAGGTGGTCCAGGATCAGCCTGCCGGGCGGCAAATCCACGTCATCCTTGACAACTTGAATACCCACAAGAAGAACGACGACTGGCTCGCCGCGCATCCCAACGTCACATTTCACTTCACGCCCACCAGCGCAAGTTGGCTCAATCAAGTCGAGATTTGGTTCGGCATCTTTCAGCGCAAGACGCTCAACAACGCGAGTTTCAATAGCATCGAGCAGTTGAGCAAGGCGATTCACGACTTCACCGATGCGTACAACGAAAACGCCGCGCCATTCGTGTGGCGCAAGCGCGAGGTCAGGGGAGCGCAGCTTCGTAACACTATCGTTAACTTATGCAATTAAACAGTAGATGCCATATTCTCGGTTGCAGACCCGCCTTTCAAGGATTGGCCGGAAGTCCTGATAACGTTCGCTGCTTGAACGAAATGCATCCCATGCCAGTCAAATCCAGCTTTCTTCGCTGCGCCACCGTCAGGCTTGGCACCTTGGGTCTGGCTTGGCTATGCCTGGCAGGCCCGGGCCGGGCGGAAATAAGCCTGGCGACTGCCGCAGGCGAGGACCGCTGGTCGCGGCAGGTCGAGGCGCAATGGCTGCCGCGGACCCGCGCGGCCCTGCAATCGGTGGACTTGCTGGCGCGCAGTCAATATGGCGTCGATCTCGGCGATCGCTTGAAACTGGGCCTGGCGGCAGCGCCCAAGGCCGGCTTGCCCGAAGGCCTGACGCTGCTGCTGGTCGAGGCGGGCCTGGGTGAAGCCGAGTTGCGCCAACGCGCCTTGATCCGGCCGGTGCGCTTGGCCATGCAGGCGCTGGTTGACCATTTGAGCCTGGGCCAGACCAAGAAATTGCCGCCCTGGCTGCCGGCTGGCTTGGCCGAAATGGTGGCCTGGCAGACGCTGGCCGAGCAGGGCTTGCCGCCGCTGCAGACCGCTTTGCCGGCGCTCAGCCGGCCGGCGATTGCCGATCCCTTGCGAGCCGAACAACTGCTGCAGGCCCAGCAGCGCGCCCGCCTGAATCTGCAGCTCAGTCAGGCGGCTGTTGAAGCCTTGCAGAGCCGACTGGGCGCCGACTTTCATCCGCGCATGCGGGCTTATCTGCAAGCTGCCGGACAGGACGGTTTTGATGCCAACGGGCAGTTTGCTGCGGCCTTTGGCATCAGCCCGAACGACTTGCTGCAGCAGGTCGAAGCCAAGCCGGTGGCAAGCCCTGTCAAGGCTGTCCCGGCGCTGCGTCCGGTGACGCTGGTCGATACCAGCAATGACAAGCCTGAAGTCCGCAAGGCCTGGACGGCCTTCATGGCGGCGGCCAAGCCACGCGCGCTGGCCTTCTCGGCCGATGGCAGCTGGGGCCTGGGCGAGGCCAGCCGCCGGTCGATCGACCTTGCGCTGGCAGGCTGCCGCAGCATGGGGGGCAACCAATGCCGCTTGATCGCGCTCGAAGACGAAATCGTGCTGCGCCCCGACCGCGCCCATGTGGCGGTGCAGATGGGCGGCTATGTGAACGACGAATTTGCGCAGCAGGTCGAACGCGACTGGCTCGGTCTGGTGCGCCAGGCCAGCGCTGAATTCGACCGCCTGGTCAACGATGTCCTGAAGGTCCGCCTGACGCGCGACACCCAGATCTACCTCGGTGCCGGTGTCGATGACTATGCGCAGATCCTGTACAAGGACATGGACCTGAGTGAATCGCGCGCCGAGCTGCAGGGCGAGCTCAGCGGTGGCCTGTCGAACAGCCGGGGCCAGATTGCGCTCAAGTTCACGCCCAAGCAGAACCGCGCGGCGGCCTATGAGCTGGCGGTCAAGACCACCTTGCATGAGTTGACCCATGAGTTGCAGAAGCAGCTCGACAACAACCATGCCGGTTTCAGGCCGCCGGTGTGGATTCGCGAAGGCACGGCCGATCTGATCGCGCATCTGCTCGCACCACAGGTCCGTTTTGATGACGTCGAGGCGCAAGCGTTGCGCAACTGGCGCGAGCGCATCCTCGGCTGGTGGCGCAGCGGCAACAAGACCGGCTTGAAGCCCGACGATCTGGTCGGCCTCACCGGCCAGGGCTGGCTGATGATGATGAAGGACAAGCGCGGCAACTACCAGATGGCCGGCTTGATGAGCATGTATCTGCAGGCCATCACCGGGCCGGCATTCCTGCCCGCCTGGGTCGAATATCACCGTCTGGCCGGCCAGAAGCACCGCTCGGCACGGGCTTCATTCGAGCTGGCTTTCGGCCTCAGCGAGGCGGATTTTCTCGCCGATTTCAAGCAATGGCTGGCGCTGCAATGAGGCCATCGCGCTCAGCCTGCTTGTCCTTAGACGCGGCCCAGCGCCAGGAGGATTTTCTCGGGCGTGAACGGCTGTGAAAACACCGCTGCGCCATGCGGGCGCAGGGCGTCGTTGATCGCGTTCATCACCGCTGCCGGTGCGCCTGCGGTGCCGGCTTCGCCAGCGCCCTTGGCACCGAGCTGCGAGCTCAGCGTCGGCGTCTGCACATGGGCGACGACGATGTCGGGCATCTCGCCGGCCATCGGCACCAGGTAGTCGGCCATGCTGCCATTGAGCAACTGGCCGCCGCTGTCGTAGAGGCATTCCTCGTAGAGCGCGCCGCCGATGCCCTGCACGATCGCGCCGCGCATCTGCTCGTCGACCAGCATCGGGTTGATGACGCGGCCGCAGTCTTCCACCGCCCAATGCTTGAGCAGCTTGACGAAGCCGGTCTCGATGTCGACCTCGACATAGGAAGCCTGCACGCCATTGGTGAAGATGAAGGGGTAGTCGCGCTGGGCGAAATGGCGCGTCACCATCAGCTCGGGCGTGAAGCCCGCTGGCAAGGTGTCGGGCCTGAAGTAGGCGACGCGGCCGAGTTCGGACAGCGCCATCAGCTCGGCCTTGCTCGCAGCGTCGATCACCGCATCGCGGTGCAGCGCCAGCTCGGCCGCCGGCCGGCCCAGGATCGCCGCGGCCACCAGCAGGATGTTCTGGCGCAGCGCCTGGCCGGCTTGCAGCACCGCTTCGCCGCCGATGCCGGCGCCGCGCGAGGCCCAGGTGCCGCCGCCATAAGGCGTGACATCGGTGTCGCCGGTGACGACGCGGACCTTGTCCATCGACACGCCGACCGCGTCGGCGGCGATCTGCGCAAAGATCGCTTCATTGCCCTGGCCCTGCTCGCCGACGCTGACCAGCACAGTGATGCTGCCGGTCGGCTCGAAGCGGGCGGTCGCGCCGTCCTGTGCCGCAATGCGTGCGCCGCCGACGCCATAGAAAGCCGCGCCCGGATTGGTCAACTCGATCAGCGCGGCGAAGCCGATGCCGCGGTGGATACCGCGCAAACGCAGCGCGGCCTGTTCGGCCAGCAGCGCGGGGTAGTCGATCAGCGTTTCGATCTTGTCCAGGCATTGCTGGTGCGAGAGCTTTTCCAGCCTGATGCCTGATGCGCCGGTGGCCGGATAGGCATCGTCGCGGATCACATTGCGCTTGCGGAATTCGAGCGCGTCCATACCCAGCTTGGCTGCCGCCAGATCGACCAGGCCTTCGGTCACCGCGCAGGCGATCGGGTGGCCGACACCGCGGTATTGACAGGTCGGCGTCTTGTTCAGGAACACCACTTTCAGCTGCGCCCGGTATTGCTTGTGCTGGTAGGGGCCGCCGGTCAGGTTGACGACCTGGTTGCCTTCGATCGCGCTGGTGCGCGGGAACATCGAGTAAGGGCCGATGCCGGTCAGGTCGTCGATTTCGAAGGCGAGGATGTCGCCCTCCTTTGAAGCGGCGATGCGTCCCTTGATGCGGTGTTCGCGCGCATGGATGTCGCTGGTGAAGGACTCGAGCCGGTCAGCGACGAACTTCACCGGCCGCTGCAGCAGCAGCGCCATCGCCACGGTGGCAAAGTCATCCGGATAGGCGTGGACCTTGATGCCGAAAGAGCCGCCGACATCCTTGCAAACCACCCGCACCGCCGATTCAGCCAGGCCGAACTGGCGCGAATACAGGTCCTGCATCATGTGCGGGGCCTGCTGCGAGTGGTAGACAGTCAGGCGCTGGTCGCCCGGGTTCCAGTCGGCGATCTGGCAGCGCGGCTCGAGCGTCACGCCGGTATGGCGGCCGAAATCGAAAGTCGCTTCGGCCACCACTGCGGCGCTGGCAAATGCCGCGTCGACGCCGCCGGTATCGAGGCTGCGGCCAAAGCATTGGTTATCGCCGAGCTCGGGGTGGATCAAGGGCGTGCCGGGGTCGAGCGCGGTGCTCATCTCGGTCGCTGCGGGCAAGGCTTCCCATTCGACCTGCAGATATTGCAGCGCGTCTTCGGCCTGTGCGCGGGTCTCGGCTACCACCGCCACCACCGGCTCGCCCTGCCAGCAGGCGCGGTCGATGGCCAGCGCATATTGCGGTGCCGATTTCATGCCGGCCAGATGGCCCAACGTGGCGACCCAGGGTTTGCAGACGGCAGCGACTTCAGCGCCGTCGAAGACGCCCAGCACGCCCGGCATCATGCGGGCAAAGCTGCGCTCGATGCTGAGGATGCGGCAATGCGCGACCGGTGAGCGCCAGTAGACGACATGGCACAGGCGCGGCAGCTTGAGGTCATCGACATAACTGCCGCGACCTTCAACCAGGCGGCGCGCGCCGGTGCGGCTGATTGAAGCGCCGATATAGCGTGGGTCGACGGTGACCGGGTTCATCTCTGCGGCGCTCATTGGGCGGCTCCGGCTTTGCGGCTGGCCAGCACATCGCAGATCGCGTCGACGATGGCCTGATAACCGGTACATCTGCAGTAATTGCCCGAGATCCAGTGGCGCACCTGTTCGCGGTCAGCATCGGGTTGGGTTTCGATCAGCTCGGCCGCTGCCATCAGCATGCCCGGCGTACAAAAGCCGCATTGCAGCGCATTGCGCGCGACGAAGGCGTCTTGCAAATCCTTCATGCTGCGGCCGGCGGTCAGGCCTTCCACCGTCTCGACGCTGCGCCCGTCGGCTTGTACCGCCAGGACCAGGCAGCCGCGCACGACCTGGCCGTCGAGGCGTACCGTGCAAGCCCCGCAGACGCCATGCTCGCAGCCCAGGTGCGAACCGGTCAGCCCCAGGTCTTCGCGCAAAAAGTCGACCAGATGCTGGCGCGGCGCGACTTCGCATTGGCGCGCCTGGCCGTTGACGGTCAGATGGATCAGGTGTTTGTCGTTCATCATGGGGTTCCAGGATTCAGCATGGCGGTCAGGCCGCGGCGCGCCAGCACCAGCGCGAGATGGCGCTTGGTGGCGGCCGAGTTGGTCAGGTCGGCGAGCGGGTCCAGCTCGCTGCGCAGCACCTCAAGCAGAGGCTCGAGCAGGTCAGCGGTCAGCGGCCGCTGGCCCAGCCAGGTTTCGGCCGCCGTTGCGCGCAGCGGCGTCTTGCCAAGCCCCAGGAAGGCCAGCTTGACGCCAACCAGACCCCCTTGTGCACGAGTCGCTGCCAGCGCCAGCCCGACGATCGCGTAATCGCCGTGGCGCCTTGCCAACTCGTCGAATGCAAACAACTGGTCGGGCGCCGCGATCGGCAACTCGCAAGCGGTGATCAGCTCGCCTTCGGCCAAAGCGGTGCTGTACAGGTCGAGAAAGAAATCCTGCGCCGCGATGCGGCGCTCGCCCTTGGCGCTTTGCACCACGACGATGCCGTCGAGCGCCATCAGGCAGGCCGGCCATTCGGCCGCCGGATCGGCATAAGCAATCGAGCCACCCCAGGTGCCGAGGTTCCTGATCGCGCGGTGTGCGATATGCGGCGCGGCCAGGCTCAACAGCGGCGCATGTTGGGCGACCAGCGCCGAGGCTTCGATCTCGCTATGCGTGGCCAGCGCGCCGATGCGCAGGAAACTGCCCTGCAATGAAATGCCTTTCAGCGCGGTGATGCCGGTGATGTCGATCAGCAGCGCGGGCTCGGACAAACGCATGTTCAGCGTCGCCAGCAGCGTCTGACCGCCGGCCAGCAGGCGCGCTTCGTCGCCATAGTCAGCTTGCAGTTGGAACACCGCGTCGAGGTGGCGCGGCTTGATGTAGTCGAAGGCAGGGGCTTTCATGGCGGCTCCGGTCAGCGCAGGGTCGCAGCGACCCAGAAGCCGAAGGCGGTCGCCGCAGCTCCGAGCGTGAACCAGAGCACCCGCAGCGCTTCGCCGGCCAAGGGCGAGGCGGCGGGTTCGGGGCGGCTGGCGCTGCGCAGCGGCGCGGGCTGCTCGCTGAGCGGCGCCTGTTGTGTGCCTGCAACGGTTGGTGCCTCATCGCTCAACTGCGCGCTGAAGGCTTTGAAGAACAGGTCGGCCGTCTGCTTGGCCGAGGCGTCGATCATGCGGCCGCCAATCTGCCCGAGCTTGCCGCCGACCGAGGCCGCGGCGCTGTAATGCAGCCGGGTGCCACGGCCTTCGCTGCTCAGCTTGACCGTCGAACTGCCTTTGGCGAAACCGGCCGCACCGCCCGAACCTTCGAAATTCATCACGCAGCCCTCATTGGCGCGCACCTCGCTCATCAGGATCTTGCCGACGAAGCGCGCGCGCACCGGGCCCATCTTGATCAGCACCCGCACATGGGTTTCGGTCGGTGACAACTGGCGCACTTCTTCGCCGCCGGGAATGCTGGCCAGCAGCACTTGCGGGTCGTTCAGCGCCTGCCAGACTCGCTCGCGCGCCGCGTCGATAAAGATGTCGCCATTCAGTTCCATGGGCTGCTTTCGAATTGCTTTGGGGTTTATACGGATGATCCTATTGACCAAACGATCAACAATGCTAACCAAGCTTGATCAATTGGTAAACAAGAAATACTCCGGACTTACCCTCAGCCTCGCCTCATGACCCCTTTCCCTGCCCTCAGCCTCGAATCCGCCGCACCGCGCAAGCGTTTGTCGACGCTCGAGCGCGAGCGCCAGATCACGGCCGGGGCGATCCGCTTTTTTTCCGAACGCGGGCTCGACGGGCAGATGCGCGACCTGGCCAAGCATGTCGGCATCACCCATGCGTTGCTGTATCACTATTTCCCGACCAAGCAGGCCTTGATCGACCGCGTCTACGAGGAGCTGTTCGAAGGGCTCTGGAAGACCGAATGGGAACAGATCCTCGACGACCCCAAGCTCGACGCACCGACCAAGTTCAAACGCTTCTATATCGATTACGCCAAAGCGGTGCTGGCGCGGGATTTCGTTCGCATCCTGGTCTTTTCGGGCTTGAGCGACCGTTATATCCCCGACCGCTTTTTCGAACTGCTGCGCACCCGTTTGTTCCCGCGGCTGATTCGCGCGTCAAGGCGCCATTGCGGCATCGTCAGCCGTGCCAAGCCGGCAGCGCGCGAGCTTGAATTGCTGCTCGGCCTGCATGGCGGAATTTTCTACATCGGCATGCGGCGCTGGGTCTACCAGCAGTCGCTGCATGGCGCTGAAACCCCCGAACAGGACGCCGTCTATATCAACGACCGCGTCGACAGTTATCTGAACTCGGTGCAGCAGATTCTTTATGCTGCGCCGTCAGCCACCACCCAAAGGATTGCCTGAAATGCGCTTGAGCTTGAACCATTTTTCGATCCGCACCACCGACCTTGAAGCGAGCCGGCATTTCTACGCCGACGTGCTGGGCCTGACGGTCGGCCCGCGGCCGGCATTTCAGTTCCCGGGCTTGTGGATGTACCACGGCGACCATGCTGACGTCGCCAATGCGGTGGTGCACCTGATCGGCATCGACCGGGCCGAGCCGCAGGGCTTGACCAACTACCTCGGTGACCGCGACGAGGCGACGCTGGCCGGCTCCGGTGCAGTCGACCATATCGCTTTTTTCACCGAAGGCCTGGCCGAGATGCAAGCGCATTTGCGCAAGCTCGGTGTGAGCTGCCGCGAGCGCACGGTGCCGTCGATCGGTCTGCACCAGATGTTTCTCGACGACCCTTGCGGCGTCGTGATCGAGCTGAATTTCCCCGCGGCCGAAAGCGCCGCCCAGGCGGCCTGAAGCGCTGATGACAACTATCCTGATTGCCGGTGGATCGCTCGGCGGCCTGCTGGCTGCCAATATGTTGCTGCGCGACGGCCATGATGTGCAGTTGCTGGAAAAAGCGCGCGGCTCGCTCGACGGCCGTGGCGCGGGCATCGTCACCCACCAGGCCCTGCTCGACGGTTTGAAGCGCGCTGGTGTGACGATCGACGACAGCCTGGGTGTTCAGGTCCAGTCGCGCGTGCTGCTGGACCGCGAGGGTCGCTCAGCGCTGCAGTTGCCGCTGCCGCAGATCCTGACTTC